>CBJNAS010000259.1:0-5170 GCA_966434565.1 uncultured Phenylobacterium sp. | reverse complement strand
CCTCCCGAGGCATGAACCGCATATATCGGGAGCTGGCGGCGGCCTGATTGGGCGTGGGCGTCAGAACCGTCTCCGAGAAGACTTCGCCGTGTCGCGCGCGTACGGCTTCGGCATCGAGATCGCGGTCGAAGACCTCGCCGGCCTCGGCGAACACGGCGCTGGCCAGGCGCCCTGCGCCGGTCAGCAGGATCTTGCCGGTGACGTCGGATTCCTCGCTAAGGAAAAAGGCCATGGCGGCCGCCACGGCGGCGGGCGGAAAGTTGTTCCGGAACCAGGCGACGGTGGCCGGGTCGGGGATCTCCTCGATCATACGGGAGTAGGCGGTCGGCATAACCGCATTGACGAGGATGCCGCTCGGCCGGCCCTCCACGGCCGCGTCGAGCGAGAGCCCGATCATGCCCGCCTTGCAGGCGGCGTAGGGCGCATTGCGGCCGACGCCCAGCGCGCCGTTCGAGGAGACGTTCAGGATGCGCCCGTAGCGCTGGGCCAGCATCGTCGGCCAGACCGCCCGCATGAGGTGGTGAGCGCCGATCAGGATGCTGTAACTCCGCTCGATGGTCGCATCGTCCAAGGCGGTGAAGGCCCCGGGCAGGGCGACGCCGGCGTTGTTCACCAGGATGTCGATGCGTCCGAATGCGTCGAGCGCGGCCTGGGCGATGGCGCGGGCCGCGGGACCGTCGCCAACCGCGTGGCCGTCTGCGACCGCCGCGCCGCCGGCGTCCCGGACCTCCGCCGCGACCCGCTCGGCCGGTTCCAAGGCGCCGGCATGCTCGCCATGCACGTCACCGCCGTAGTCGTTCACCAGCACCTTGGCGCCGCGCCGGCCCAGCTCCAGCGCATAGGCGCGCCCCATCCCGCCGGCCGCGCCGGTCACGATCGCGACGCGGCCATCAAACCTGACTTTGGCTTCAGTCATTGCAAACTCATCGCTGCAAAGAGGAGTTCGGTCAGCACCTCGCCCAGGATTTGCAGCCTCCGCTTCGAGATACACGCCAACTCGCTCGGCGGGTCTTACGGCCGAGCTTCGCGCGAGACGTGGAAAGAAGCATCAGCCTTTCTCCTGGAGCAGGCGATCCTAGCCAGGGCGCATCGGCACGCCAGAAGGCAGCGGGATCGATCAGATTGGCGATATCCGGAGGGCGCGCCAATACGACCTGCAGCCGATGCGCTCGCGACTGGTCGGTCGGAGCGTGAGCTCGCAGCCTTGAGGGCTGGCGTCCGTCAGGCGGCCGCCGCGACCCGGGGGATGGCCACGGTCTCGCTGTCGCGGCCGGACTTCAGGACGGTTCCGGGGCGGGCGTCGGTGACCGTGTTTCCGCGCACGACCGGCACGCCGTTGACGATGACGCAGGCGATCCCGACCGCCTCAGCGTAGAGCCGGCCGTCCTTGTCCGTGCCCGGCAGGTCATAGCGCGTGTAGACCTCGCCGCAAGCGACCGTCTCGGGATCGAAGATGGTGATGTCGGCGTGGAAGCCGGGCTTCAGCAGACCGCGCGCCTTGAGGCCGAAGTATTCGGCGGGAACCTGGGTCATGCGGTGGACCGCCTGCTCCAGGCTCATCACGCCGTACTCCCGCGCCCGCTGCAGCAGCTTGGTCGAGAAGGCGAAGGAGTCGATCATGTCCATGTGCGCGCCGGCGTCCGAACCGCCGACCAACACGCGGTCGTCCTGCCAGAGCTGAGCGCGCAGCTGGTAGGTCTCGGGGGTTTCGCCGAGCACCTTGGGCATGAACGAGGTGAGCAGCTGGTCCTCGATCACCAAGTCGATCATGGCGTCGAACGGCCTGACGCCGCGCTCGGCGGCGATGTCGCCCACCAGCCGGCCCTCGAACGGCTTGTTCTTCGCCGACTGGACCTCGCGGACGGTGAAGTTCGCCCAGTCGGCGAAGGCCGCCAGCTGCCCCGTCTGCCGGGCCGCACCGTCCTCCAGGATGGCCCGGACCAGGGGATCGCGGAGCTTTTCCAGCCGCTCTTCGTGGCTGGCGCGGAACAGGGGCGCCCACCCCGGCAGCGCGTCGAAAATGAAGCCGCTGTAGAAGTTGATGCGCACGCTGGAGGAGGCCGGAAGCGTCAGGGCCACCACCTCGCCGCCCCGCTGGCGGGCGTAGTCGCCGGCGTGCAGCATCCGCGCCATGCGCTCGCGGTTGACCTCGTCGGCGCCCTGCAGGGCCAGCAGGTTCCAGTTCACCGGCCGCTGCGCCGCGAGCGAAAAGTCGGTCAGCAGGTCCAGCGTCTCTTCGCCGAAGTCGAGGTTGGGCAGCATCTCCAGCGAGGTTCCGGGATGGTCGCGGACCACCGCGGCCAGTTCCAGAATCTCCTCGCGGCTGGCGTGGCGCGACGGGACCGGATTGCCGTCGGCGTCGTTGTGCGAGATCGAGACCGTGGTCGAAAAGCCCATCGCCCCTTCGCTCAGCGACCGGTCGACGAGCCGCTTCATCTCGGCGAGCTCGGCGGGCGTGGCCTTCTCGCCCACCGCCCGCTCGCCCATCACCACCCGCCGCACCGCCGAGTGGCCGACGAAGAAGCCGGCGTTCAGGGCGACCTTGCCTTCCAGCTTCGAAAGGAAGCTGCCGAAGCTGTCCCAGTCCCACGGCACGCCGGCCTTCAGGGTCTCGACGGGCATGCCCTCCACCCGGGCCAGCATCGGCATCAGGTAGGCGCCCGCCTCCGGCGTCAGGGGCGCGATCGAGAAGCCGCAAAAGCCGCCGAAGATGGTGGTCACGCCATGGTAGCAGGACGGGCTGAAGGTGGGATCCCAGAAGGCCTGGGCGTCATAGTGGGTGTGGACGTCGATGAAGCCCGGGGCGACGACCTTGCCGGCCGCGTCGATGGTCTCGCGCGCGTCCTCCGCCACCACGCCGACGGCGACGATGCGCCCGTCCTTCACGCCCACGTCGCCCGGATAGGCGGCCGCGCCCGTGCCGTCGACGATCTGGCCGCCGGTGATCTTCAGGTCCAGCATTCCCGTCCTCCCTGGGTCAGTCGAGCTGTGCGCGGGCCGCCAGCCCGCTGTAGGTATCGTGAACCGTCCGCAGGTTATCGTCCACCTCGCGGATGGCGCCGGCAAGGTCGCCGCGCGCCGCCGCCGCCATGAACCGCCGAATGCGCTACGCCTCGCCGAACATCACCACCGAGCGCGCCGTGGCGCCGTCGTGCAGGGCGCTGAAGGCGACGCCGATCTCCTCCAGCCGAATGCGCCGGGCGATCAGATCGTCGAGATTGAGGCGCCCCTGCATGTAGAGGTCCACATAGAGGGGGATGTCGATCGGGAAGCGATTGGACCCCATATTGGAGCCCTGCAGGCGCCGCTCGCGGAGCAGCGCAAAGGCGGAAATCTCGACCTTGACGCCGACCGGCGCCATGCCGGCGACGGTCGCGACCCCGCCTGGCCGCAGCATCTCGAACGCCGCCTCGACGGTGGTCTTGAGGCCGATCGCCTCGATGGCGTGATCGACGCCGCCGCGCGTCGTCTCCAGGATGCGGCCAACCACGTCCTCGTCGGCCACGAGCGTGTCGGTGGCGCCGAACCGGCGGGCGAGCTCGAGCTTCTGGGGCTGACGGTCGATGGCGATGATCCGGCCCGCGCCGGCGATGAGCGCGCCGTTGATCGCCGAAAGCCCCACCCCGCCGCAACCGATGACGGCGACCGTCTGGCCGGGCCGGATCTTGGCCGTGTGGATCGCCGCGCCTGCGCCCGTCGTCACCGCACAGCCCAACAGGGCCGCCCGATCGAACGGCATCTCCCGCGCGATCGCCACACAAGCGTTCTCGTGGATCAGCATCTCCTCGGCGAACGCCGAGACGTTGATGAACTGGTGGATGGCCTCGCCGCCAGCCGAGAGCCGCGGCGGCGCCTCCGGCAAGCGCCCGGTCTCCCCGGTCGCGCAGAGGGCGAGGCGCCCGGAGACGCAGGACGGGCAATGGCCGCAGAACGCGGACAGGCAGGTGACGACATGATCGCCGGGCTGGACCGAGCGCACTTCGCTGCCGACGGCGGTGACCACTCCGGCGGCTTCGTGCCCGAGGATCGTGGGCAGCGGAAACGGCACGGCGCCTTCCGCGAAATGCAGGTCCGAATGGCAGACGCCGACCGCCCGGTTGGCGATCCGCACTTCGCGCGGCCCCACGTCCGCGAGGGCGACGTCTTCGATCGAAAGGGGCCTGCCGACCTCGCGCAGTACGGCTGCCTTCATCGTCCAGGTCCTCCAAGTCAGCTGCCGGTTCGTTCGAACCTGTTTGGCGATGTTCACGACGTGCAGCCGCCTGAACGGCTTCGACCCGATGCCGCCGCAATGACGCAGGATCGCGCCCACGCGACGGTCCGAGTTCGCGCCTCGCACCTACCGGGGCAGCTATGTGTCGCCGAGCATGGAGGGTCAAGCTGCCGGCCGCCTTGCGCCTGAAGGCTTGATCGGCGCGGCCGAAGGTCCCAGGGATGTGGAATGGCGCTTGACAGGGATGAGGTCAGGGACCGGCTGCGGGGGCACTACGAGCAGCATGGGGCGATCCCCCCGCTGGCGGCGCTCGCCGAGCTGTGGGGCTTCGCCAGCAAGTCGTCGGCCGCGCGGGTGGTCACGGAGCTGGTCGAGGAAGGGTTCCTCGCCCCGGCGCCTGGGCGGCGGCTGCGGCCCGGCCCAGCTTTCGACGCCGAAGCGTGCGACCCGGTCGACGTGGCGGTCCACCGCTGGAGCGAGCGTTATCCGCAGCCTCCGATCCAGGGCTATGAAATCACCTCGCGCATCCTCCACCTCGCCCGCTCAATCGAGGCCGGCGTCGCGCGCGCCTCCGCGCGCGAGGGGATCAACGCCGGCGAACTGATGGTGCTCGACGCCTTGTACCGCGCCGGGCCGCCGCACAGCGTCACGCCGACGGCCTTGCGCCGCCACCTCCTGCTGTCGCTCGCCGGCGTCGGCAAGCGGGTCGAGCGGCTCACCGCGCTCGGGCTCGTCGAGCGCGTGCCGGACGCGCGCGACCGGCGAAGCCTGCTCGTGCGGCTCAGCGACAAGGGGCGCGCTCTGCTCGATCGCGCCGTCGAGGCCGACGCGCAGGAAGCGCACGTCGCCTGGGCCATCGAGCTCAGCCCCGAGGAGCGGGCGGTGATGCTGCGCGTGCTGCGCCGCGCCCAGCAGCGGATTGACGAGGCCGAGCGCGCGGCGACGCGCTGAACCAGC
>CBJNAS010000258.1:0-5190 GCA_966434565.1 uncultured Phenylobacterium sp. | reverse complement strand
GGGACGACGACTTCCTTCTCTCCCTCCTCGCCCATATGCGATAGCCCTGCCATGAGGGGGAGGGAAAGGCGTCACCCGTGCCCGGTGGACCCGAAGCCGCCGTCGCCGCGCGCGGTCTCCTCAAGCGTCACGACCTCGCGCCAGCCGGCCTGGACCACCGGGGCGATCACCAGCTGGGCGATGCGGTCGCCGCGGCGGACCACGAAGTCCTCTTCGCCGAGGTTGATCAGGATCACCTTCACTTCGCCACGATAGTCGGCGTCGATGGTGCCCGGCGTGTTGAGGCAGGTGACGCCGGCCTTCAGCGCCAGGCCGGAGCGCGGCCGCACCTGACCCTCGAAGCCCGGCGGCAGGGCGAAGGCCAGGCCGGTGGGGACCGCGTGGCGCGCGCCGGGCCGCAGCACATAGGGCGCGTCCTCCGCCACGGCGGCGCGCAGATCCATGCCGGCGGCCTGGGCGGTCTCGTAGGCAGGCAGCGGCAGGCCGTCGGCGTGCGGCAGTCGCTGGATCGGAATGACAGGGTTCACGAAAGCTCCTCGGCGATCCGTTCGGCCAGCTTGCGGGCGACCTCGCCCTTGGGGAGCTGCGCCCAGCGCTCGACGCCGGCGCGGCTGATGATGGCCACGGCGTTCTCGTCACCGCCCATCACGCCCGGCAGGCTGACGTCGTTGGCCACGATCCAGTCGCAGCCCTTCTTGTCCAGCTTGGCGCGGGCGTGGGCCTCGACGTCGTTGGTCTCGGCGGCGAAGCCGACCACCAGGCGCGGCCGGCGCGCGCCCTTGGCCAGGCTCGCCAGGATGTCGGGGTTCTCGACCAGGGCGATCGGCGGCGGGCCGCCATCGCCCTTCTTGATCTTGCGCGACCCCAGGCGCTCCGGGCGCCAGTCCGCCACCGCCGCCACGCAGACCGCCAAGTCGGCCGGCAGGGCGGCCTCGCAGGCGGCCAGCATCTCGCGGGCGCTCTCGACGTCGACGCGCCGGACGCCCGGCGGCGTGGGCTGGGCGACCGGACCGGCGACCAGGGTGACCTCCGCGCCCAGCGCCGCCAGCGCCCCGGCGATGGCGAAACCCTGCTTGCCGGAAGAGCGGTTGGTGATCACCCGCACCGGGTCGATCGCCTCGGCGGTGGGCCCGGCGGTGACCAGGGCGCGCCTGCCGGCCAGCGGACGAGAGGCGCCAAGCCCCAGGGCCGCCTCGATCGCCGCCAGGATCGCCGCTGGCTCGGCCATGCGGCCCTCGCCGTATTCGCCGCACGCCATCGGACCTTCGTCCGGGCCGACGAACATCACGCCGTCGGCCTTGAGCGTCGCCAGGTTTCGCCGCGTCGCGGGGTGCTCCCACATGCGCACGTTCATCGCCGGCGCCATCAGCACCGGCTTGTCGGTGGCGAGCAGGACCGTGCTGGCGAGGTCCGAGGCCAGCCCGTTCGCGGCCCGGGCCATCAGGTCGGCGGTGGCCGGCGCGACGACCAGCAGGTCGGCCTGCCGCGACAGCTCGATGTGGCCCATCTCCGCCTCGTCGGTCAGCGAGAAGAGGTCGGAATAGACCTTGTCTTCGGCGAGCGCGGACAGCGAGAGCGGCGTCACGAACTGCGCGCCCGCGGCGGTGAGCACGGGACGCACGGCCAGCCCCGCCTTGCGCGCCAGGCGCACGAGCTCGAGCGACTTGTAGGCCGCGATGCCGCCGCCGACGATCAGGAGTAACCGCTTCTCGGCCAACGCAAGCCCCTGGAATCCGGAGCTGCAGATGTAAGCGAAGAGAACGTCGGCGCCAAACGACGGTCGTGGCGGCTGGCCGGACCTGCCACCAGGACGATAGGGACTCGACTCACTCGCCCTTCTGTGTTCTCACTTCGTTCCAGCTTGGCATTGAGGAGACGGAAAATGGCTGGGGCGAAGACGACGCTGCTCTGGATCACGGCGATCTCGGCGATCGCTCTGCTGGCGGGCTGCGACAACGGTCCCTCGGCGGTGGCGAACAAGCCGGCGGCGGGGACGCAGGTCGCCTCGGTCGATGCGCCGGCGCCGCGCGCGGCCGAAGCGGACGATCTGCCCAAGGTCGACCACCGCAAGGATCCGGTGAAGCTGCTGGACGGCAAGCCCGAGTGGGCCGCCAGCCGCCGCTATTCCGCCGAGGAGAGCGCCCAGCACGCCTTCGCCCGCAACGGCGAAGCCTTCGGCGCGGCCAGTCTGGAGGACTACGTGCGCAAGGCCCACGCCTTCGTCGAGCATCCGCCGAAGGGCGTCGAGACCATCAGCCGGGCCAATGGCGACACCCTGTTCTACGACGCCAAGACCAATGTCTTCGCCGTCGCGGACAAGACCGGCGCGCCGCGCACCATGTTCAAGCCGGACGACGGGGCGGCCTACTGGCAGCAGCAGAAGGACCGCGAAGCCCGCCGCGAGACCGCCCGCGCCGAACGCAAGTCGCACCGGTCCAGCGACGACGAGGCGTAGAATGCTCCCCCACAGGGGGAGCTGTCGCGAAGCGACTGAGGGGGTTGAAGGCCTTGGCGCCAGGGGCTTCAACCCCCTCCGGCCTTCGGCAACCTCCCACTGGAGGGGGATCGACTCCGCGCAATCGCTGCTCGAATTCGCCCGCTCCAGCCCGCCCTCACGCCGCCTGGGCGGCGAGGTCGGGCATCACGTGGTCGAGGGAGAGCAGGGTGACGATGCCTTGGTCGGTGGTCATCACGCCGGCCACGAAGTCACGCACCCGGTCGCCGACCCTCGGCGGTTCCTGCAGCATGTTCTCGGCGACCATCAGGATGTCGCAGACGGCGTCGACGAGCAGGCCCACCTGGTTGTCGCCGATCTGGGCCACCATCACCACAGAGGAGGCCGACACCTTGGTCTCGCCGATGCCCAGCAGGGAGCCCAGGTCGATCACCGGAAGGATGGAGCCGCGCAGGTTGATCATGCCCAGCACGTGAGCGGGGGCGTGCGGCAGCGGGGTGGAGGCGGTCCAGCCGCGGATCTCGCGGACCTGCATGATGTCGATGGCGTAGAGGTGCTCGCCGATCGAGACGCAGATCAGTTCCGATCCGACCGCCGGCAGCTCGTGAAGTCCAGCCATGCCCTTCGCCCTCGCCGCGGCGGGCCGGACGGCCCGGAATCGCTCGCGTGACCGAAGTCTTCGCCGCATCCGGTAAAATGCGCCTTAAGAAGGCCGCGCAGGGGACATTCAGAATACGCCGAGCGCCAGGCCGGCCGCCAGCGCCTGGCCGAGCTCGGCGCAGGCCGCGAGCTGGTCTTCCGTGAGGGCTTTCGGCGCGAGGATCGCCTCCGGCGTCTGGGCGTGGGTGCAGATGATGAGCGGTTCGGCCACGGCCCGCAGCCGCCAGCCGGTGGCGATCCGCGCGACCTGCCGGGCGGCGCCGGTGCCGTCGCTGCCGGCGCACACCATCACTGCATAGGGCCGCCCCTGGAGGCGATCGAGCACGGCGTAATAAGTCCGGTCGAAAAACTCCTTCATCGCGCCAGACAGCGCCGCCAGGTTCTCGGGCGCGACGAACAGCAGGCCGTCGGCGTCCAGCAGGTCCTCCGCGCCTGCGGAGTCCGCCGCCGCCAGCCGGATTCGCACGTCGGGCTCCTGCGCCGCGCCCCGGGCCGCCGCCTCGGCCATGGCCTGCGCACCGCCGGTGCGCGAATGCCAGACGATCAGCAAGGTCTTCATGGGCGAATCACGGACCGCTCCCGCCGCGCGACGCGGTCCCCCGAGCACCCGGCCTGCCCATGCCGCGGGCGCCGTCCCTTCCGCCCCGATGCCGTGGCAGGCAGTTCGCCAGGTCGAGGGGGGCGCCGCGAACAATCACCGAACCGATCTTCCCGCGAGGTTGTTTCATTCCTGAAAATTTAGGGAGGCTTGGGTGCGAAAGGTCGAAGAGTATCGCGGGCACGCCCACCGTTGCGAGCTCTTGATGGACAAGGTGCAGGATCCGCGCATTCGCCAGCAGCTGCGGCGGGAGCGGCAGGAATGGCTCGAGCTCGCGGCGAGCCGCGAGGCGGCGCTTCGCGAGGAGCGGCAGGTCGGCGTGCGACCGCTCGACGAAGACATGACCCTCAGCTCGTTGCGCGCCTTCGAAGCGACCCGCGGGCCGGGCGGCGCGGCCTGACCTGAGCCCACGCCTCAGCCCCAACCTCCTTGGCTACGCCGGCTTCGGCCAGCCGTAGGCCACCTCGGCCAGCGAGCCCTGCCCGCGGCTGACCTCGCGCCGGCCGATCAGCTTGCCGCCCAGCTGTTCATAGAGCGAGCGAGCGGGGATGTTGTCGCGCGGCACCCACAGGGTGAAGCCCACCAGCCCACGGTCTGAGAGGTCGTCCATCATCGCCTTCATCAGCCGCGTGCCGAGGCCCCGCCGCTGGTCCGACTTCAGCACATAGACCGAGGTGAACTCACCGGTGTACCCCTGGGCGGCGAAATCCTCGTCCCGCTGTTCGCCGCAGGAGCTGAAGGCCGCCAGCACGCCGCCGCGGTCGGCGACATAGACCGTCGACAGATGACCGGTCGCCCCGCCCAGGATCCGCTCCCACACCGCCGTGCGCGCGTCGGCGGTGAGCGCATCCAGCATCTGCCCTGAAAGCAGGCCCACATAGGTCTGCCGCCAGGTGGTCTCGTGCACCAAGGCCAGCGCAGCGGCGTCCGCCGGGGTCGCGCGCCTGATCGTGTAGTCCGCCTGCTCCACGTGGTCCTCGACGCAGCTTCGCTCCCATTGCGACATTAGGGCACAGGATGACGGCCGGTTGAAGGCCGGATCGCCTGCGCCGTGTTTCAGCCGGCCTTCGAGCGGAGGGACCGCTGGCGCACCCGACACGATTCGAACGTGTGACCTTTGCCTTCGGAGGGCAACGCTCTATCCAGCTGAGCTACGGGTGCGTCTTCAGCGGAAGCGCTCTCTAGCCGAAAGGCGGGGCGTCCGCAAACCTGAAGCGCTTACGGCGCGCCCGTCACCTCGTCCCAGAAGCGCTTGGCCTTGCCGAGGAAGGTGGCGGACTTGGGATGCTGCTTCTCGTCGCAGATCTGGGCGAACTCGGCGAGCAGTTCCTTCTGGCGCGGCGAGAGGCCGGTGGGGGTCTCGACGAATAGCTCGACCACCAGGTCGCCGCGCTCGCGCGGGCGCAGGGGGGGAGTGCCCCCGCCCTTCCGCCCCCCAGCGCGGCCGGGGCCGGATTCTTCTCGGTCGGGGCAGCGG
>CBJNAS010000257.1:0-5206 GCA_966434565.1 uncultured Phenylobacterium sp. | reverse complement strand
GTGGAGCATCATCGGCCAGATCCTGCACCGCGCCAGCGGTGGAGGTGGCTCGCGCGGCGCGCGAGACGGAGGGGGCGTTCAGCGTCGGGGGTGAAATGAGGTTGTCGTGGAAGGCCTGGGCCGTGGCCCTGGCGGCTGTTGGCTTGCTTTCGACCGGCGCCGCCCAGGCCGCGCCCAAGCCCATCGAGGTGCGGGTGGTG
This sequence comes from uncultured Phenylobacterium sp., assembly GCA_966434565.1. GTDB lineage: Bacteria > Pseudomonadota > Alphaproteobacteria > Caulobacterales > Caulobacteraceae > Phenylobacterium. The sequence continues at coordinate 5,006 of CBJNAS010000257.1, read as the reverse complement.
ATCGTCACCACCTGGGAAGTCGAGAGCCGCGGCCAGGACCGGATGGGCGAGCTGCACGCCTGGCGCACGCGCTGGCCGCTGCCCGCCGCCCTGCCTTTTCCAGCGGGCGTCCATCCGCTGCAATACGATCCCAAGACCCATGTGCTGGCGGTGCTGACCGGCATGGCCACCGCGCGCGCCGCCGCCTCCGTCACGGCGCTGGGGCTCGACCCGCGCTTCGACCTCTCCCACGCCTACTGGATCGTGGCGGGCACGGCGGGGGTCGATCCGAAGGTGGCTTCCGCCGGCTCCGCCGCCTGGGCGCGTTGGATCGTCGATGGCGACCTCGCCCAGGAGATCGACCCGCGCGAGACGCCGGCGGACTGGCCGACCGGGGTGGCGCCTTACGGCCGCACGCGCCCCTACGAGCAACCGGTCCCGCCGATCCACAGCGACGACGCCAACGTCGCCTATGAGCTGAACCGCAAGCTGGTCGACTGGGCCTACCAGAAGACCCGCTCGCTGCCCCTGCATGACGACCCGGAATTGGCCAAGTTGCGCGCCGCCTATGCCGGTCCCGGCGCGCGCAAGCCGTTCGTGCTGGAGGCGGACGGCCTGATGTCGGCGCGCTTCTGGTACGGCGAGATGAAGAACCGCTGGGCCGAGCAGTGGGTCGACTACTGGACCGGCGGCCAGGGGCTGTTCGCCATGTCCGCGGAGGAAGACAGCGGCGTCCTGCAGGCGCTGACCCAGCTCGCCGGCGCGGGCAAGGCCGACCTGCGCCGCGTGCTCGTGCTGCGGGCGGCCAGCGACTACACCGTGCCGCCCCCGGGGCTCACCGCCGCGGCCTTCCTGGCCAAGGAGAACACGGCGGGCTTCCCCGGCACGCCGGGCGCGCTGGAGAACCTCTACCTCGGGGCCGGCCCGGTGGCCCGCGCGCTCGCCGCCGACTGGGCCGTGACCCGCACGCGGATCCCCGGGGACTGAGGCTCACGCCGGCGGCCACTAATTCGTGCGACCCGGCTCCCTCGGCGGCATGACTTCAAACCCTGCGATGGACTCCAAAATCGGCCGCGGCTGATCGCAAAATCTGCGACCAAGATTTAGACCGATTATGGAGTCAGTAGCTGGCGGGGAGGGCTCAGGTCGTCCGTGGCCGGGCTCGACCTGGTTGATGCTCGCGACCGAACAATATCGCCGGCTGCGTAAGAAACCTGCGTGACGTTCGAAGTCTTTGGCCCACCCTTTCCTGAAGCGGTTGCTCGCTGTTCGCGCGCGTCTAGTCCGCTCGGACGGTCTCCGGTGCTCTTCAATCCAGTACAGTAAGTTACAAGCCCTCGGCGCGCCATGACGCTGAAAAGGGTATGACCTTGTGTCAATCAGGGGGAGGAGATATGTCGAAAAAACAATGGCTCGGCTGCGCCTCGTTGGCAGCGCTCGCCACCGCCTCCATGGGGCTGCCCGCCTGGGCGGAACCTCAGGGTCCTGCGCCTGTCTCCGTCCTCGAAGAGATTACGGTCACGGCTCGGCGTGTGAATGAGAACCTGCAAAAAGTGCCGCTGACGGTGACAAGTCTATCGGCCGACGCGCTGACCGAGCGCAACGTGCAGTCGGTCACCGATCTTCAGTTCAGCGTGCCGAACCTGCAGATCAAGCCGAACAACACCAATCCGTCGGAACCGGAGTTCATCCTGCGCGGTCAGCGGGTGACGCTATACACAGACCCGAATGTCGTTACCTATATCAACGGCGCGCCGGCGCAAACACGTGCGATCACGCTCTATGACTTGCAGGACATCCAGGTCCTGAAAGGCCCGCAAGGCACGCTGTTCGGACAGAATTCCGACGGTGGCGCCGTGGTTATCACGCCCAAGCGTCCCACCATGAATGAGTTCGGTGGCGAGGTCTCGCTCGATGTCGGCAATTACGGCTATGTGCAGAGCACGATTGCGCTCAACGTGCCGGTCGTGGCGGACAAACTGGCCGTGCGTCTGGCCGGTCAGGTCGAGCGTCGCCGCGGCGCCTTCAAAAACCTCTATCCCGGCGCCGAAGATCCCGACAACCGCAAGAATGAAAGCCTCCGCTTGTCCGTCCTGGCCAGGCCGATGGACAATTTGGAGAGCCTGACCATATTCGATGCGCTCTACCGCGACGAAATCCAGTCTCCGGAGGAGATCGAGCAGGCGCAGGTTTCGGGTGGTCTATCCGGTATTTTTGCTGACGCCTTACGTCAGCAAAGCGCGTTTGGCGGCGGCACGCCGAGCCTGGGCGCCAATGCCTTCGTGCCGGGGCCGGTCCTCATTCGGCATGGAAATCCCTTTATCGGTCCATGGCCGACCGGCGTCTTTGCGACGATTCCAACCGGCATCGCGGGCTATCCCGGTTCGCTCGCCGGCACGGGTGTGATCAACCGCGTTTGGGGGGTCAGCAACAACACCTCCTACAACTTCGACGATCATCTGAGTGTGCGCAACATTGCGAGCTTCCGATTCACCCAGGCGTTTGACGCACAGGACCCGGCGGGTGTGACCGGCTATACAGTGAACGCGTCCCAGGATCTCGCATCTACCTTCGGGCCATTTGCGGCGCTTCTACCGACTGCCGCGCATGCTTCACTATTTGACCCCTATTACTACAACCGTTTCCGAAACTGGACTGAGGAGTTTCAGGTTATCGGCAATTATCCGCACCTAAAATTCATCGGCGGCGGCTTTTTCAGTCGTGAGGACTTCGTAAATGACAACACCTCGAGCGCCGTTATTGGCCCCGTCAGCGGAACGGGGGGAATTCCAGGTCTCACCGAATTGTACGCCGGCATGGCCAATGGCTTGCCCTTCGTCGGTCCCAAGTACAACGAAAGCGACGTAACCACCGATTCCAAGGCGCTCTACGCTCAGATGACCTATGATTTCGGTAAGTTCGGGATTGAGGGGCTCAGTCTGACGGCGGGTGTGCGGATGAGCTGGGTCGAACGCACGTTCGAAACCTCCAATTGGTTCAGTAACGGCAACAGCTCGTATCGGCAGACCTACACCGCGCAAACCGCCCCGTTTGCCGGCGACTCCTGTGCCGTGATCACCGCCGTTACCGGCCCGCTCGCGACGGCAGTCAATAATGCCTCGCAGTGCGGTGTCATAGGGAAGCGGCTTGATAAGGTTCCGACCTACACAATATCTCTTCAGTATCAGATTGATCCTACCACCATGGTCTATGCCACTACGCGGCGGGGTTTCAAAGCCGGTGGCGTCAATCCCAGCGTTATCACCCCAATCGCTGCGAGCTTCGGGCCTGAATACCTGACCGATTACGAGATCGGCCTGAAGACCCAAGGCAGGGTGTTTGATATGCCCTACCGCGTCAACCTTGATCTCTTCCGTGGGCGGTACAAGGGTATCCAAACACCTGACATTCTGAACCACTGCGTGAGCGGGGCAACTTCCGCAACGGACTGTAGTGGCCCACATTTCGTCGATCTCGAAGTTTTCAACAGCGGGAGCGCCACCATTGAGGGCTTCGAGTTCGAAGGCACGTTGAAGCCGCTGCCCTCGGTGCAGGTGAATGTCGCCTATTCGTACCAGGACGCGCACTATAATGCCGGATCCGTGATTCCGGAGCCGACCGCGGGCCCCAACACCTTTATCTCGGAACTCAATCCGCTGAATGGCGGCCTGCCCCTCGCCGGTCAGAGAATACCCGGTGTTCCCCGGCACCAGATCACGGTGGATGTGAACTATTCGCCGGATATCATCCCGGCCGAGTTCGCCACCCCAATTCTGAATGTCAATTGGGCCTATCGGTCCGTCACCACGGATAACGGGCCGATCGGCGTGGGTCCCACGCCGCCCTACGGTGTCGCCAATGCGCGGCTGACCTTCGACAAGCTCTTCCAGCATCCCTATTCGTTAGCGTTCTGGGTCTCGAACATCACCGACCGGACCTATCCGCTGAACTGCAACGACAATCTGGGCAGTCTCGGCTATCTCTCCTGCCGGTGGGGTGAGCCGCGCACCTATGGCGTTACGGGCAAGATCCGTTTCTGACGGGACTAATCCGGGCATGTGCGGAATTACCCGCCCATGCCCGTCACCCCTCGAACCATGTGGTCAGGCGCGCACGTAGAAGCGGCGCTGAAATTCAAGCATGCTCTGAGCGGTCAGTGGGGGACGCATGCCGGGAAAGCTGTCCGATTTCGGTCGATATAAGAAAAGCGCTGAGCAAGCGCGACGGTCCTGCTCGGAAAGCAAGTTGAGGAGACCAGCGCCTTCAGCGCGCGGCCGGTACTGTCTACGCCGGATAGAGATGTCGCCGGGCGTGCCAGTTAGACATGTCAGGGCAGGGGGGTTCGGGTCGGCCGAAGGGCGGGCGCGCAGCCCTCAGCCCGCGCAGCGACCGACCGCCCCGCCGGCGCACGACAGACGATGACATCGTGTTTTCCGAGGCGCGCCGGCAGGCGCGCGAGGCACGTAAGTCGGACGCTTCACTACCGATTGCGATGTGTTCGCCACTTTGGAACCGCGACGAACGCTACGAACAGAGCAAGATAGAACGCCAACAAAGCGATGGTCTGGAAAAATGCATCCCGCTTGTGATGAATGCATGCTTCGTTTGCGAAGCAATCGCCCATGATATTTACAAAAAGCCAAACTGCTGCAGTGGTTAGGGAAAACAGACAGTATAAGATCGCATATAGGATCCGTAGAACAAGGTGCGACCACTTGCCCGCGTAAGTCGCGGCCGCGCCAAGTCCGGCGCCGCTCAGGCCTCCCACGAGCGCGCCCATGAGTTCGGCCCTGACGCCTACGAAAAGCCCCCCTCCGTAGCCGGCGCCAACGAAAAGACCGACCAGACTTCCAATCAACCCGGCTACAGCGGCCATGGTCGAAATGTTCGAAGTTCTAGCCCATTGCCGAGAGCGGATAAGGGAGACGCCGCATAGAGCGATCCAGCCAGCGACAATCACTGCTGGCGGGACAAGGTATATCAGCATCAAGCTCACAGCATCCTCGCGCCGGCATCTAGCTCAGCTT
>CBJNAS010000256.1:0-5228 GCA_966434565.1 uncultured Phenylobacterium sp. | reverse complement strand
GTCGGCGTAGCTGCGGATCGCATCGCCGCTCCCCGCGTCGGCGGCGATGTAGCCGACCATCACCCCGAACGCCTTGCCGAGCGTGCCCTCGATGATGTCGATTTCCGCCATCACGCCGTCGCGCTCGGCTACGCCCGCGCCGCGCGGGCCGTACATGCCCACCGCATGCACTTCGTCGAGGTAGGTCAGCGCGCCGTACTTCCTGGCCAGCGCCACCACCGCGGGGAGGTCGGCGATGTCGCCGTCCATCGAGTAGACGCTCTCCAGCGCGATCAGCTTCGGCGCGCCGGCCGGCGCGGCCGCCAGCAGTTCCTCCAGGTGCGCAAGGTCGTTGTGGCGGAACACCTGGCGCTGGTCCCGGTGGCCCGCGCGGATGCCGCTGATCATCGAATTGTGGTTCAGCGCGTCGGAGAAGACCAGCAGCCCGGGCAGGATCTTGTACAGCGTCGACAGCGTCGCCTCGTTGGAGACGTAGCCCGAGGTGAACAGCAGCGCCGCCTGCTTGCCGTGCAGGTCGGCGAGTTCCGCCTCCAGCTCCACGTGGTAGCGCGTCGTTCCGGAGATGTTGCGCGTGCCGCCGGAGCCCGCCCCGGCCTCGTCGATCGCCGCCTTCATGGCGTCGAGCACCACCGGGTTCTGCCCCTGGCCGAGGTAGTCGTTGGAGCACCAGACCACCACTTCCGAGGTGGTCCCGTCGGCATGCGTCCAGGTCGCCCGCGGAAACTCCCCGCGACGTCGCTTCAGGTCGCAGAACACCCGATAACGGCCCTCGCCACGGACCTTGTCCAGCGCGTCACGGAAGGAGTCTCTGTAATCCATCGACCTGATTATACTCGCGCAGACGCGTTCGTTCATCTCGCGCATGGCGGGACTCCAAACGTCGGCAGGGCTTTTCGCACCAAGCCCCGGCGATGTCCAGAAGGCGCGCCGTCACCGCCATGCGTTGAATTGGGCGACCGCCCCAGTCGTCAAGCGAGCGGCGTCCATTCCTCCGCCGGTGGAAGCGGGGCGAATATCGCATCGAGCAGGTCCTCGCCAACCGCCTCCAGGACGGGCGGATTCCAGCGGGGCTGATTGTCCTTGTCGACGATCACCGCGCGCACGCCCTCGGTGAAGTCCGGCCGCGTCACGACGCGCGAGGCGATCCGGTACTCCATGGCCATGTTTTCGGCGAAGCTCTTCGCCTGGCCGCCAAGCTTCAGCTGGCGGAAGGCGACCTTCACCGTCTGCGGCGACTTCGAGCGGAGCACCGCCAGCTGCTCGCGCGCCCAGTCCGAATCGGCGGCTTCGAGCGCGCCGACGATCGCCTCGACGCTGGGCTGGCCGAAGACCTTCTCGATCTCGTCCTGGTGGGCGGCGATCGAGGGCCGGCCCGGATCGCCTTCGAATTCGGTCAGCAGGCGCTCGACCGCCGCTGGATCGGCGACGATGGCGGCCTTCAACTCCGGAAGCCGGTCGCTCTCGACGAAGTCGCTGGCCACTCCGACCAGCTCGCAGTCGGCGGCCTTGATCCGCGCCCCGGTCATCGCCAGCCACAGGCCGATGTGGTCGGGCATGCGCGGCAGGTACCAGCCGCCGCCGACATCGGGAAAGAGGCCGATGCCGGTCTCCGGCATGGCGAAGGTGGTCCGCTCGGTCGCCACGCGGAACCGCGCCGGGCGCGAGATCCCGACGCCGCCGCCCATGGTCACGCCGTCCATGATCGCCACCACGGCCTTGGGGTAGCGGAACAGGAGCTCGTTCAGCCGGTACTCGATGAAGAAGAACTCGCGCGCCAAGCGGCCGCCCTCGAGCGCGTTGTCGTAGAGCGTGCGGATGTCGCCGCCGGCGCAGAAGCCGCGCTCGCCGGAATGGTCAATCAGCACCAGCTCGACGCGGTGATCCTCCTGCCAGGCCAGCAGGGCTTCGGTCATCAGCCGGCACATGTTGGTGGTGAGCGCATGCAGCGCCTTCGGCCGGTTCAGCGTCAGGCGCCCGACCCTGCCCTCGACCCGGACCAGAACCTCCGCTTCGTCCACGCGCGCCTCGCTCATTGCCGGAACAGCTCCCGCGCGACGATCACGCGCATGATCTCGTTGGTCCCCTCGAGGATCTGGTGCACCCGCAGGTCGCGCACGATCCGCTCGAGCGGATAGTCCTTCAGATAGCCGTAGCCGCCGTGCAGCTGCAGCGCCTGGTTGGCGACTTCGAAGCCCACGTCGGTGGCGAAGCGCTTGGCCATGGCGCAGTGCTTGGTCGCCTCGGGCAGCTTGTTGTCGAGGGAGAAGGCCGCGCGGCGCACCATCAGCTGGGCGGCGTCGAGCTCGGTGGCCATGTCGGCCAGCCGCCACTGCAGGCCCTGCATTTCCTTCAGCGGCTGGCCGAACTGCCTGCGGGTCTCCAGGTAGGCCTTGGCGGTGTCGAGCGCGAAGCGCGCCCCGCCGAGCGAGCAGGAGGCGATGTTGATGCGCCCGCCGTCGAGGCCGGCCATGGCGAGCTTGAAGCCGTCGCCCTCCGCGCCGATGCGGTTGGCTTCGGGGATGCGGCAGGCGTCGAAGTTGACCTGGGCGGTGGGCTGGGCGTTCCAGCCCATCTTCCTCTCCTGCGCCCCGAACGAGAGGCCAGGGGTCCCGTTCTCCACCACGAAGGCGGAGATCCCCTTGGGCCCCGGGCCGCCGGTGCGCGCCATCACCACATAGAGGTCGGAGACCCCGCCGCCGGAGATGAAGGCCTTGGAGCCGTTGAGCACATAGGCGTCGCCGTCGCGCTCGGCCTTGGTCGACAGCGAGGCCGCGTCAGAGCCGGCGCTGGGCTCGGTCAGGCAGTAGCTCGCCACCTTTTCCATGGTGGTCAGCTGCGGCAGGAAGCGTCGGCGCAGCTCGCCCGAGCCGAAGCGATCGATCATCCAGCCGGCCATGTTGTGGATCGACAGGAAGGCGGCGGTCGCCACATCGCCGTAGGACAGCTCCTCGAAGACGATCTGCGCCTCCGCGCGCCCGAGACCGGAGCCGCCGACGTCCTCGCCGATGTAGATGCCGGCCAGACCGAGGGCCGCCGCCGCGCGAAGGGTTTCGATCGGGAAGAACTTCTCCTCGTCCCAACGGGCGGAATGGGGCGCAAGCTCGGCGGCGGCGAACTCGCGCGCCATGCCCTGGATCGCGTGCTGGTCTTCAGTGAGATTGAAATCCATGGCAGCGCAAGTGGCGCAGACCTCGGCGGAGTGTCAAGCTGGCCAAAAAGGAAGTCTTGCCTGGGGGCCAAGGAAGGTTCACCACCCCGTCCAATGAGCAAAGCCCCCCTCGCCGCCTACCCCGCCCTGCGCCTTCGTCGCCTGCGCCAGGCCGACTGGGTCCGACGCCTGGTGCGCGAGACCGTGCTGGCGCCCACCGACCTGATCTGGTCGCTGGTGGTGCACGAGGGCGACGGCCAGATTCCGGTGCCGACCATGCCCGGCGTCTTCCGCCTGTCGCTGAAGGACGTGGCCGCCGCGGCGCGCGAAGCGCGCAGCCTGGGCGTGCCGGCGATCGCCGTCTTCCCCTACATCGACGGCGCCAAGAAGGACGCGACGGGCAGCCTGGCGCACGATCCCGACGGCCTGATCGCCCGCGCGGTGAAGACCATGAAGGACGCCGCGCCGGAGGTGGGCGTCATGTGCGACGTGGCCCTCGATCCGTTCACCGACCACGGGCACGACGGGATCATCGAGCGCGGCCGGATCCACAACGAGGCGACCATCGAACGGTTGGTGCAGCAGGGCCTGATGCAGGCCAAGGCCGGCTGCGACATCCTCGCCCCCTCCGACATGATGGACGGCCGCTGCGGGGTGCTGCGTCAGGCGCTGGAGGCCGAAGGCCTGACGGACGTGATGATCATGTCCTACGCGGCCAAGTACGCCTCGGCCTTCTACGGTCCGTTCCGGGATGCGATCGGCTCGGGCAAGCTCGGGACCGGGGGCGCCCCCGCCGACAAGAAGACCTATCAGATGGATCCGGCCAACCGGCAGGAGGCGCTGCGCGAGGTCGCCCTGGACATCGCCGAGGGCGCCGACATGGTGATGGTCAAGCCCGGCCTGCCCTATCTCGACATCGTCCGCGAGGTGGTCGACGCCTTCCAGATGCCAACCTTCGCCTATCAGGTGTCCGGCGAGTACGCCATGCTGATGGCTGCGGCGCAGAACGGCTGGCTCGACGAGGAGCGGGCGATCCTGGAGAGCCTGGGCGCCTTCAAGCGCGCGGGCTGCGCCGGCGTGATCACCTACTTCGCCCCGCGCGCCGCGCGGCTGCTGGGCGCCTGAGCGTCGACCCCATGTTGGGGGTAACGCAATGTTTTGACCGTGGCGCCGCCTGAAACCGGGTGACCGCGGTGCTATTCTCCGCGTCCCGACCACCCGGAGGGACGATCATGCCACCGATCGGCTCTGAGGGACTGAGCGAATCCAAGGCCAGGCGGGAGGCCTACCTTTCCTTCGCCTTCTTCGCCGCGCCCGTGTTCACCGCCCAACGGCTGGCGCTGAAGGGCGCGAGGGACCTGCTCGCCGAGGAGCGCGAGCCGCCGCCCTCGCCGTGCGACAGGCCGCCGGCGGCGGTCGCGGTGCTGACGACCGCCGAGCCGCCGCGTGAGCCGCGGCCGAAGGGACCGAAGCCCGGCGAACGGGGCCGCGAGCCGCGCTCGCCACGAAGCCCGGGGCCGCGCGAGATCGAACGGCCGCATCCCTGGAGCGGCACGCCCCCGCCGCCGATGCCGGACGGCACGCCCTGGCCGTAGCCGCTCAGCTCAGCGCCACGCCCGCCAGACGGCCGACGCCGAAGGTCACCGCCGCGGCGAGATAGCCGATGGCCAGCTGCCGGCCGGCGGAGAAGACCAGGTTGCGGCCCGTGAACAGCGAGGTTCCTGCACCGATCGCGCAAAGCGCCAGGCCGCTAAGCGCCAGGCTCAGCAGTATCCCCGACGAGCCGCCGGTGAAGAAGAAGGGCGCCACTGGAAAGATGGCGCCTGCCGAGAACAGCAGGAAGGAGGCCGCCGCCGCGGCCCAGGCCGAGCCGCCGAGCGCCTCCGGATCGATACCCAACTCTTCGCGCACCAGGGTGTCGAGCGCGGTGTCCTTGTGGCTGAGCAGCTCGTCGGCGAGCGCGCGCGCCTCCCGCTCGGGCAGGCCCTTAGCCTGGTAGATCAGCACCAGCTCCTCGCGCTCCTCCTCATGCGCCTGCTCGAGCTCGGCGGCCTCGGTGGCGATCTGCTTGCGGTAGAGC
>CBJNAS010000255.1:0-5239 GCA_966434565.1 uncultured Phenylobacterium sp. | reverse complement strand
AGCGGGTGTAGCTCAGTTGGTTAGAGCGCCGGCCTGTCACGCCGGAGGTCGCGGGTTCGAGTCCCGTCACTCGCGCCATCTCCTGGATGGCCGCCCAAGCATCCTCACCCGAAGTCAGGCGCCCGTGGCGAACCGTCGCGCCTCCGGGGCGAGTCGCGTCCAGACCGTCTCGAGCTCCCGCCGGAACGCAGCGTAGGACCAGGCGCGCGCGGTCTCGCGGCCGGCCTCGATCATGGCCGCGAGCCTCGGCCCGCCGGCGCGGCAGAGATCGATCGCCGCGGCCAGCGCCTCGGCGGCGGCCACGCAGTCGTCCTCCGCCGCCCAGAAGCCGTTCTCCGGATTGGCGTACTCGGCGCCGCCCACGCCCGTGAAGCCGGCGCAGAGGCAGCCGCTGGCCATCGCCTCCAGGGTGGTGATGCCCACTGATTCGAGCCGGCTCAGGCTGAGGAACACCGACGCGCCGCCCAGCGCCTCGGCCATCTGGACCTCCGTCGCCTGTTCGATTCGGACCCAGCCGAGATCCTGGTCCGGGCGCAGCAGCCGGTGAAACCGACGAATCGCCGCCGCCTCCAGCGGGCGCTTGCGCGGCGCATAGGCCGCCACCCAAGTCTTGGCCGCGGGACGGAACAGCCGCTCGTCGGCGAAGCAGCGGATCGATTCGATCCTGCCCCGGGGCAGCAGCCGCGCCATCAACGCCGCGTGGCGCGGGCCCACCGTCAGGATCGCCGAGAACCGCGCAATGTTCTGGGCGATGAACTCCATGCCGGTCGATTCGTAGGGGTTCTGACACAGGGCCACGACCTGGCGCGCCGGCGAGCCCGTCACATATTTCAGCGCCTCCAGCCCATCTTCCGGCACGACGACGATGTCGTCGGCCGTGATGGCGGCGCCGCGCAGCACCGGCGCACCATGCTCGAACCACGCGGGAAGCGGCGCGCCGGCGTCGGCGATCACCGCGGCCTTGAAGCCCAGCGCGTTCAGCGCCTCCACGTGGCGGAAGGCCATCTTCTGGCCGCCGGCGATGCGCGGGTTGGCGAGATGGACGTAGAGGATGCGCACGCCCCGCCCCCTCGCTCAGCGCGGCTCTTCTTCGACGTGGGGGAACACCGGCTTGAAGGGCCGCGGGGCCCAGCCGAAATCCCGCGCGGCCGGGCCGCCGTCGAACGCCAGGTCCTGGTTCATCCGCTCGCCCATAGCCGCGGTCGCGCCCGGCAGGCGGCCGCGGGCGAGGCGAAAGCCCAGCCGCCAGAGCGGCTCCGGGGTGGGAATGATCCGCGGCGTGCGGTCCAGGCCCAGAAAGATCCGTTCGACCATCTGCCGATAGGTGAGCGTCTCGCCGCCCGGCAGGTCGTAGGCGCGCCCCGGCGTGACCGGCGAGGCGGCCGCCGCCAGCGCCGCCCAGGCCACGTCCTCGGCGTGGACCGGCTGGCGCAGGCCCTTGGCCCGGCCCGCCAGCGGCAGCACCTTGAAACGCTCGACCAGGCCGGCCAGCCGGCTGACGTTGCCGTCCTGGCCTTCCGAATAGATCAAGGTCGGGCGCAGGATCGTCCAGGCGACCTCCTCCGCCTCGCAAAAGCGGATCACCGCCCGCTCCGCCTCCTCCAGGCGGCGCGCCACCGCGCGCTCGCCGAGGTCCGAGGAGCGCGCCTTGCCGGTCACGCTGGTGGAGGAAAAGGCCACCAGCCGGCGCATGCCATGCGCCTTCAACACGGGCAGGGCCGCGGACAGGAGCCAGATCGGACACAGGCTGATCACCGTCTCGGCGTAGGGAAAGGCCACGCCGGCGGGGTTCTGAAGGTCGCCCGCCACCCAGCGGACACCGGCCGCCGCGTCGTTGGCGCGGGTGCGTCGGCTGAGGGCCAGGACCACGGTGCGCTGTTCGGCGAGCCGGCGCAGGACGCCGCGGCCGACCAGGCCTGCGGCCCCCAGAACCAGGACGGGTTCGCGGAGACGGTGAAGACTCATCGGCTTTCAGCTTGCCCCGAAGGGCGGCCGTCGATCTATATGCCGGCGTGACGCTGCACAACCTGAAGCGCGGGCGCCCGTCCGTGAGCGCCGGACAAGCCCCCAGCTACGCGGCGCTGACCCGCGAGGACCCAAACCCGCTGAAGCGCGCCGTCCAGGGCCGCAGGCTGGCCGACGCGCTGCGCCTGGCCGGCGACCTCCAGCCCCGGCTGGTCGTGGATTACGGCGGCGGCGACGGAGCGCTCTGCCGCTCGGCGGCGGCGCTCTGGCCGCAGGCGCGGGTCCTCTGCTTCGAGCCGGCGCCGCAGCTCGCCGACCAGGCGCGCGCCCTGCTGGCGGCCACGCCCCGCGCCGAGGTCGTCACCGGCGAGGCCGCCCTTCCCTCCGGCGCGGCGGACCTGGTGTTCTGCACCGAGGTGTTCGAGCACCTGCCCGCGGCGGAGACCGCGCGCGCCCTGGACGAGATCGCCCGCGTCCTGGCGCCTGGCGGCCGCGCGATCATCGGCGTGCCGGTGGAAGTGGGCCCGCCGGCGCTGGCCAAGGGGCTGTTCCGCAGCCTGCGCCGCCCGGGCGACTTCGACGCGCGGCCTGGTGTGATCCTGCGCACCCTGGTCGGACGCCCTCCCGCGCCGCGGCCGCTGGCGGAGATCAGCCCCGGGCGCGCCTACTACCCGCACCACGCCGGCTTCGATCATCGGGCGCTGGCGAGAGCCCTGGCGGCCCGTTTTCGCCTCGAGGGCCGCTCGGGCAGTCCCTTCCCTCGGCTGCCGGCGTGGCTGAACAGCGAGGTCTATCTGCGGGTCAGGCCGCGCCTCTGACTTGAGGCGTCAGCCGTGGCGGTGGTGGGCGGCGACGGGTTCGAACCGCCGACCCCCTGGGTGTAAACCAGGTGCTCTGACCAGCTGAGCTAGCCGCCCGCGCGAGCCTTCTAGCGGAATTCGATGGCGCGGTCAGGTCCTACAGTCGCCGGATTGCGGTCGTGGCGGCCGCGCCACTCGAGGCCGATCTCCGGAACGGCAGCGGTACTCCGTCTCATCCCGTTACCGCCGCCAGACCGAAAGGCGAAATCCTAGACCAGCCGCCAGGCGCTGAGCAGGACCCAGGCGCCGATCAGGGCGAAGATCGCCGCGGCGACCATGCGCACCAGTCTCAGCGGCACGACCCGGGTCGCGGCCTCGCCCAGCAGCACGGCCGGAACGTCGGCGATCATCATGCCCAGGGTGGTCCCGGCGGCGACCAGCGTGATCTGGTTGAACCGCGCCGCGAGCAGGGAGGTGGCGATCTGGGTCTTGTCGCCGATCTCGACGATGAAGAAGGAGACCAGGGTCGCCAGGAACACTCCGCCGCGCGTGCGCTCCAGCGCGCCGTCGTCGTCCTTGTCGGGGACCAGCGCCCAGCCCGCCATGACGATGAAGGCCGCGCCCACGATGGTCTGGAAGATCCGCCCGCTCAGCCACTTGGCGACCAGGAAGCCCAGGGTGGCGGCGACCGTGTGGTTGAGGATGGTGGCGCAGAGGATGCCGAGGATGATCGGCGCCGGCTTGCGGAACTTCGCCGCGAGCACGATGGCGAGCAGCTGGGTCTTGTCGCCGATCTCGCCGACGGCGACCACGCCGGTCGAGACGAGCAGGGGTTCGAGGATCATCTTGCAAGGTCTTCCGGGGCCTGGCGAACAGACGACGATCCGCCCCGAGCCGGCCCGCCGCCCGAGGTCGCATCGTCGGTCTCGCCAATCCGGATCCACGTCGGATCCGCCGCCGCGCGCCATGCGCCGACCGAAGGCCGGGCAAGTCTGTTGACGCGGGCTTCGCTGCCTTGCGAACGGCTACTCCCCGAGATGGCCGCTCGTTAGCGGCCGCAAGTCGTGCTGGCAATGGGAAACCGGCTCGTTTCGCGGGCCGTCCCGGGATCAGGCGTTGAGCTCCGCCTTGAGCGCCTCGCCGGCGCGGAAGCGGCAGGTGCGCATGGCGCGCCGGGCGACGGCCTGGCCGGTCCTGGGGTTGCGCGCCGCGCCCGCGGGACGCGCGACGGGCACGAAGCTGCCGAAGCCCACGAGCCGCACTTCCTCCCCCGACTTCAGCGACTGGGAAACCGAGGCGATGAAGGCCTCGAGGGCTTCCTTCGCCTTCGCCTTGTCGAGCCCGGTCCTGTCGGCGATCGCCGCGACCAGTTCGGCCTTCGTCATCTGTCCCGTCTCCCACCCTCGTTCCTTGTCTTGCACGCGAGGGGGAGCTGCGGTCAGGCGCCCCCTCGCCTGGCCGCGGGATTATGTCCGGCTCCGCTTGCCCGTCAAACGAGAGCGGCGCGGGAATGCTCCCGCGCCGCCCGTTGTCACACGATTTGATCGGGTGCGCCGATCAGTGGGTGATGACCGCCTCGACCTCGGCGTCGTCGACCGCGGCCGGTTGCGGCTGGTCGGCCTCCGACCATTCGATCGGCGTCGGCTGGCGAACCAGCGCGCGGGCGAGCACCTCGTCCATGGTGGAGACCGGGATGATCTCCAGCGCCTCCTTCACATTGGCCGGGATGTCCGCCAGGTCCTTCTCGTTCTCCAGCGGGATCAGCACCGTCTTGACGCCCGAGCGGAGCGCCGCGAGCAGCTTCTCCTTCAGGCCGCCGATGGCGGTGACCCGGCCGCGCAGGGTGACCTCGCCGGTCATGGCGATCTCCTTGCGGATCGCGATGCCGGTCAGCACCGAGACGATGGCGGTGGCCATGGCCGCGCCGGCGGACGGGCCGTCCTTGGGCGTGGCGCCGTCCGGCACGTGGATGTGGACGTCGGTGCGCTCGAAGATCGGCGGCTCGATGCCGAACTTCGTGGCCCGGCTGCGGACGTAGGAATTCGCCGCCGAGATCGACTCCTTCATCACCTCCTTGAGGTTGCCGGTCACCGTCATGCGGCCCTTGCCCGGCATCTTGACCGCCTCGATGGTCAGGATGTCGCCGCCGAACTCGGTGTAGGCCAGACCGGTGATGATGCCGACCTGGTCTTCCGCGTCGGTCTCGCCGTAGCGGTACTTGCGCACGCCGGCGTACTGGGCCAGCCGCTCGTCGTCGATGGTGATGGACGCCACCTTCTCACGCGCCAGGTCCCGCACCGTCTTGCGCGCCAGATTGCCCAGCTCGCGCTCCAGCGAGCGCACGCCGGCCTCCCGCGTGTAGTAGCGGATCAGGTCGCGGATCGACGTTTCCGGGACGACGAACTCGGTCGGCTTCAGCCCGTGGTCCTTGGTCAGCTTCGGCAGGACGTGGCGCTTGGCGATCTCCACCTTCT
>CBJNAS010000254.1:0-5250 GCA_966434565.1 uncultured Phenylobacterium sp. | reverse complement strand
GGGGAGGGGGGGGTGGGGGTGGTGGCTTGGCCTGCCCGTGGGGGCGACCTCTCTTCTCTCCCCCTCCCTCCTGTCCCCCCATCCTCGCCACCGCCAGCGCGGTCGGGTCGGCGCCGAAGACGATCAGGCGCGGCGCCGGCCAGTAGATCTTGCTGACCGCACCCGGCCAGGCTTCGGGGGCCGCGTCCAGGGCGGCGCAGGCGCGCCGCTCGCCGTCGCTCAGCCATAGCGCCGGGCGGCGAGCGTCGGTGAGCGCGAACAGGCTGCGGGCGGCGGCGTCGGCGGGACCCAGGCGCTCCAGCAGGACCTGCATCTGGGCCCCGCACATCAGGCGGATGTCGGGCCAGGGGCTGCCCTCGCCGTAGACCAGCCGGCGCGGGCGGCCGTCCGCGACGACGCTTTCGGCATGGTGGGTGACGTCGGCCTCCACGCAGCCGCCGGACAGGCAGCCCGAGACCACGCTTTCGCCGACGACCATCTGGGCGCCGACCGGCCTGGGGCCGCCGCCCGAGAGGCCGGTGATGGTGGCGAGCGCGGCGGGCCGCCCCGCCGCCAGCAGGTTCCGCAACGCCGGGCGGACATCCTCGGCGAGGCCGTACAGCGGCCAGGGGGAGGATGACTCGCTCACGTGGATTCCATTCCGCTCAGCCGCAGCGTCGGCATCTCGAACGATGTAGTGTCAAATCCGCGCTTGTCGATCCGCGCATCCGCCGGCGCCGGTCAGGCGTCCAGGCTGGCCCGCAGTCGCCGGCGCATGATCCAGGCGCCCGCGGCGACGAGGGCGGCGAGGAGCAGGGTCAAGGCGCGGCCGTCGGCCGTCAGGCCGTCGCCCTCTCCGTGCAGCGGGACGGCGCAGGCGATCGCGTCGAGCCCGGCGGCCAGCAGGGCCCCGTCGCAGAGCGAGGCGAGCAGGGCCAGCCGCTCCGACGGGCGCGCCTCGCCGCGGAACGCGCGATCGGCGGCCTTCAATTCGCGCGCCAGGTCCGCGCGGTAGATCTCATAGGCCTCTTGCAGCGTGAGCGTGTTCGGGTCCCGTATCCGGAGAGCAGCGAGGTTCGTGCGGGCGGCGTGGGTCCGAAGCATGGGCCGAGTTTAGCGCGGGCGGGTGAAGCTTTGGCGTGCGACATCCTGAAGCCCGTGGCGCCGCCCTTCTTAACCTTTGGCTGCCGCGGGAACCACGGCCGCGCTTGGGTGTTCGCCTTGCCCAGGAGTGCTGGAGTTGCCCGACGATCGTGACGGCCGCCTGTGTCTGGCGGTGATTCGTTTTCCGGACGGCTGGCGGATCTTGTCCCCCAACGGACGTTGGGGCCGGTTCGCCTACCGCGTCGACGCCGAGGAGGCCGCCCTGCGCCTGGCGCGCAAGGCTCGCGAACAAGGCCGCCAGGTGAGCATCTGGGTGCAGGACCTGTGCGGCCGGCTCGAACGCCTCGACGCGGCGTGAAGTCCTACTCGCGGCCGACGAGGCTTTAGCTGTAGGACCGGAAGCCGCGGCTGCGGTCGACTTAGACCAGTGGCGACAGAGTGGCCGCCTTGGGGATGAGGGAGTTCACCACCCGCGCTGTTGCGCGCGCTCAGGCGCGGCCCGCCACCGACATGGTCTCCAGGGCCATGACGTCGGTGGGATGGTCGGCGTCCATGATCTTCAGCAGGCGGGCCCGGGCGCGGTTGACCCGGCTCTTGATGGTGCCCAGGGCGCAGCCGCAGATCTCGGCGGCCTCCTCGTAGGACAGCCCCGCCGCCCCCACCAGGATCAAGGCTTCGCGGTGCTCGTCGGGCAGCTGCTGCAGGGCGGTCTGCAGGGCGCGCATGGCCACGCTCCAGTCCTGCGTCGGGGCGGCCTTGAGCGCGCCGGCATACTCCCCCTGCTCATCGCGCACCTCGCGGCGGCGGCGCAGCACGTTGGTGTAATAGGTGTTGCGCAGGATCGTGAAGAGCCAGGCGCGGAGGTTGGTCCCCGGCTCGAACTTTTCCCGGTTGGTCCAGGCCTTGATCAGGGTGTCCTGGACCAGATCGTCGGCGTCGGACCCGTTATGGCTGAGCGACCAGGCGAAAGCCCTCAGCGCGGGGATCAGTGCGACGACATCGTTCCGCCAACTGGACGTCGCGGTCATGGAGCCCTCGATCTGCCCGGGTGACGGGCCCGTTACACTCAACCTGCTCGGCGCCCGATGAACGCAGCCCCTGGGCATCCGTTCCGGGCGTGATCCTGCGACATGGGCGACGCCTTTGGAGGAACCTCGCGCCGCCGCCGGCGTTGGCGCCTGCATCGCCTCATCCCTAAGTTGGGAGGGTCGCCGAAGCTCGGTCGGCGGGCGCAGCAGGGAGCATGGCATGGGCCAGTCGGACGAGGCCGCCGGCGACCAGGCGGCGCGCGCCGCCGCTTTATCCGGGAGCGCTGGCCCTGCGGAGAGCTACCGCGCCGTGCGCGCCCGGACAGAGGCGCTGACCCGCCATCTGACGCCGGAGGACCAGCTCGCTCAGTCGATGCCCGACGCCAGCCCCGCCAAGTGGCACCTGGCGCACACCAGCTGGTTCTTCGAGACCTTCCTGCTCGCCCCCCGCCTGGCCGGCTACAAGCTGTTCGACGTGCGCTTCGGCTATCTGTTCAACTCCTATTACGAGGCGCTCGGACCCCGGCAGCCGCGGCCGGAGCGCGGCCTGCTGACCAGGCCTTCGCTCGCAGACGTCATGGCCTACCGCGCCCACGTCGACGGCGGCATGGCGCAGCTCCTGGCGAACACGGAACTGGCGGACACGGAGGCGGCGGAGCTGCTGGCGCTCGGCCTGGCGCACGAGGAGCAGCATCAGGAGCTGATCCTGATGGACATCCTGCACCTCTTCGCCAGTTCGCCGCTGAAGCCGGCCTACGCGCCGCCGCGGCCCGCGGGCGCCTCGAAGCCCGCGGCTCCCCTTCGCTTCGTCGACGTGGCGGGGGGACTGGTGGAGATCGGCCACGCCGGGCGAGGCTTCGCCTTCGACAACGAGACGCCGAGGCACAGGGTCTGGCTGGAGCCCTTCCGCCTCGCCGACCGGCTGGTCACCAACGCCGAATGGCAGGCCTTCATGGCAGACGACGGCTATGAGCGGCCGGAGTTCTGGCTCTCGGAGGGCTGGGCGCGCGCGCGGGCGGAGGGCTGGCGCGCGCCGCTCTACTGGGAGGAGGGCGACAGCGGCTGGATGACCATGACGCTCCACGGCCTGCGCCCGCTGGAGGCGGATTCCCCGGTCAGCCACGTCAGCTGGTACGAGGCCGAAGCCTACGCCGCCTGGGCCGGGGCGCGCCTGCCGACCGAGGCGGAGTGGGAGCACGCTGCGCGCGGTCTCGGCGAGGAGGGGCGTTTCCTGGGCGCGGGCCGGCTGGCTGCGCGCGCCGCCCCCGACGGCGAGGGGCTGCGGCAGATGTTCGGCGATCTCTGGGAGTGGACCCGCAGCGCCTACTCGCCCTATCCGGGGTTCCGGCCGGCGCCGGGCGCGGTCGGCGAGTACAACGGCAAGTTCATGGCCGGCCAGTTCGTGTTGCGCGGCGGGGCCTGCGTGACGCCGCCCGGGCACGTGCGTGCGAGCTACCGCAACTTCTTCTATCCGCACCAGCGCTGGATGTTCTCGGGCGTGCGCCTGGCGCTGGACGGCCCAGGCGAGGTCGGGCGCGCGTCGAGCTTCGCCGAGGATGTCGCGGAGGGCCTGGCCAGGCCGCGCAAGTCGATTCCGCCGAAGTACTTTTACGACGCCGAAGGCTCGCGGCTTTTCGAGGCGATCTGCGAGCTTGCCGAATACTATCCGACGCGCACCGAAGTCGGCCTGCTGCGCGCGGCCGCGGAGGAGATCGCCGCCCTGGTTCCCGAAGGGGCGGCGCTGGTCGAGTTCGGCAGCGGGGCCAGCCTGAAGACCCGGATTCTGCTGGACGCCGCCCCGCAGCTCGGCGTCTACGCACCGATCGACATCAGCCGCGAGGCGCTGGAGGCGGCCGTCCGCGCCGTCGGCCGCGACTATCCCAGGCTGCGGGTTGCGCCCCTGGCGGAGGACTTCACCGCGGCGTTACAGCTTCCCCCGGCCGCTTTCGGGCGGCCCGTGGTGGGCTTCTTCCCGGGGTCGACCATCGGCAACTTCGCCCCGGAGGAGGCCCGCGCCTTCCTGCTGCAGGCGCGGTCGCTGCTGGGGCCCGACGCGCAGTTCCTGGTTGGCGTCGACCTGGTGAAGCCCCAGGCCGAACTGGTGGCGGCCTATGACGACGCCCTTGGCGTGACGGCGGCCTTTAACAAGAACCTGCTGGCCCGCATCAACCGCGAGCTCGGCGGCGACTTCGACCTGGAGGGATTCTCCCATCGTGCGCTGTGGAACGCCCGCGAGCGCCGCATCGAGATGCATCTCGTCAGTTTACGGGACCAGACCGCGCGGGCGGCGGGCCGGCGTTTCCACTTCGCGGCCGGCGAGACCCTGCATACCGAGAATTCCTACAAGTTCACGGTCGACGGCTTCTCCCGACTGGCGGAAGCGGCCGGCTGGCGCGCCGAGCGGTGGTGGGCGAGCGCCCACCCCGCATTCGCGATCACGCTCCTTCGGGCGTGAGCTCAACCCTCTCGGCCGCGGGAGCGGCCGCCGCCACGACTGGCTTCGCCGCCCTTACGGCCGGCGGAGGCGGCCAGATCACGGTCCTTGGCGAAGCTGCGCTTCTCTCCGGGCACGGAGGCGCCGCCCTTGCGGGCGATCTCGCGACGGCGTTCGGGGTTCATGGCGGCGAAGCCTCGGCGGGCTCGCGGCTTTCCGGATTCGACGTTGGGCATTTCGGTCCTACTCTCCTAATCGGGCGACGACATAGGCAGGTCGAGCGAAGCGCCGGCGGGCGTTCGTCGTCGTCGAACAGCCCCTACCTGTGCAGCGCGCGAGGGGCCCTCGCGTTCCGCGTCCGTCCGGGACATCGGGTCCTGGGTGGAGATTGGTCGCCGGTTGGGACATGGCGTCTCGCTGGGGGTTGCGGTCAGGCTAACCATTGAGACGCAGCAGAGGTTGCGTCCGTGACCGACGCAATTCTGTCTGAAAAGCTTGGCTGGATTAGGGCTTAGGGTTTCGAGGCGGGGGAGGGGGGCGCTACAGCGGCAGCAGCACCCGCGCCGTCAGGCCTCCGCCCGGGCGGTTCAGGAGGCTCACGTCGCCGCCATGGCCGCGGGCGACGGAGCGGACCACGGCCAGACCGAGGCCGATGCCGCCGGTCTTGCGGCTGCGCGAGGGTTCGCGGCGGTAGAAGGGCTCGAA
>CBJNAS010000253.1:0-5262 GCA_966434565.1 uncultured Phenylobacterium sp. | reverse complement strand
TGCCGGTGCCGGTGCCGCCGGAGATCAGGATGTTCAGCCGCGCCTGCACCAGGCCGCGCATCAGGTCGGCGGCCGAGGCGGTCAGCGTGCCGTTGGCCACCAGCCGGCCCAGGTCGAAGGGCACACGCGCGAAGCGGCGGATCGAGAGGATCGAGCCGTCGACGGCGATCGGCGGCACCACGGCGTTGACCCGCGAGCCGTCCGGCAGGCGGGCGTCCACCATCGGCTGGGATTCATCCACCCGGCGGCCGACGCGGTCGACGATCCGGGCGATGACCCGCTGCAGGTGCTGCTCGTCGGCGAACTGGACGGGAGTCAGCTCGAGCCTTCCGTAGCGGTCGACGTAGACCTCACGGGCGGTGTTGACGAGGATGTCGGAGATCTCCGGATCGCGCAGCAGCGGCTCCAGCGGCCCATAGCCCAGCAGCTCGTGCATCAGGTCGTCGTTGAGCCGGCGCAGCTCGGACTCGTTCAGCGGGCGCGCGTCTTCCTTCAAGAGCGCGGCGACGCGCTCGGAGACCTCCGCGCGGACCTCCTCCTCCGGACGCCGGTCGAGGCCGGCCAGCGGCATGGTCTCGATCAGCCGGCGGTGCATCTCGGTCTTGAGCTTGAGGTAGGCCTCGTCCGGCGGCGGCTGGGGCGGCGCGGCGGGCGTCGGCGCCTGGAAGCTGCGCTCCTCGGCGGGCGGGACCTGGGTCATTTGAAGCGGCTTCGTCTTGGCGTCGTTGAACGAGAGTCTCATGCTGCCGCTCCTGCGGTTTCCTGCTGTTTTTGGTCGGCCTGGACGAGGGCCTGTTCGACCTTGCCGAGCAGCCCGCGCAGGTCGCGCGTGAGCTTGGCGTTGGGGAAGCCTTCGGCCAGCAGCACGCCGCGATCGAAGGCGCGCGTCGCCGTGGGATCGAGGCTCAGCGTCGCCTCGACGCCGCGGTCCAGGGACTTGGCGATCCGCGACGGCTTTTCGAACGCCTCCACCATGCCGCCGAGCTTGTTGAGCACGAACAGGAGCGGCGTCTTGACCTGGGCCTCGGCCAGCGCGTCGAGCGCGCGCCGGGCGCCGAGCGCGCCCTGCACGCTCGGCTGGGCCAGCAGCACCAGCAGCGACGACTGGTGCAGGATGGGCAGCGTCCAGTCGGTCCAGACGCAGGGCAGGTCGACGAAGGTGTAGTCGTGCAGCAGCGAAGACTGGCGGACGATCTGGCCGGCGAAGGCCGGGGGCAGGGCGTCGAGCGGGATCAGCTTCGGCGGCGGGGCCAGCAGGCGCAGGCCCGACGAATGCTCCACCATGGCGGCCTGCAGCAGCCGGCCGTCGAACCGCTGCTCGGCGCGCAGGACGTCCAGGATGGTGCTGCGCGGCTCCAGGTTCAGGGCAAGGTCGGTGTCGCCGAACTGCAGGTCGAAATCGAGCACGGCGGTGCGCCGCCGGGGGGCGCCCTTGCGCTCGGGCCTGGCGGCGAGCGCGGCCAGATTGAGCGCCACGGTGGTCGCCCCGGCGCCCCCGCTGCCGCGCAGGATGGTGACGACCCGCCCGCCGGGCCGCGCGGCCTCGGCCACGCCCAGGATCTCGCTCAGCGAGGATTGCAAGGCCCGTACGTCGAACGGCGCCGTGAGGACATCGGCGGCGCCGCCGCGGAACAGGCGGCGCACGTCCTCGGGCTCGGCGTTGCGCGCCGCGGCGATCACCTTGCGCTCGGTCGTGCCGGCCGCGAGCCGCAGGAAGGCGTCCGTGGAGGCCGGCGAGCGCACGTCGACCTCGACGATCAGGGCGTCGCAGGTCACCACCTTGCCGTTCAAGGCCCGGGGCTCGGCGCTGGGCGCCTCCTCGACCTGCAGCTCCGGCAGGACGCCGAGCGCGCTGTCCAGCATCGCGCGGAGCTCCTCGCAGGAGCCGGCGAGCAAGACCTTTCGACCCCAAGTCCTCCGCCCGGTCCTTCTTTCTTATCTTCTGCGGGAAGCATGGAGGAGAAGCCGGGGATGGGGGAGTTGCCGATCCCGAGCAGCGCCCCGATGGCCACCCAGTTGTAGGTCAGGCCCGTGGTCTGGACGGTGACCAGGGGGATCGCCCGGCCGCGGCCCAGGAAGCCCATGGTCGAGCCCCTGAGTCGCACGCTGATGTTCGCGGCGGTGAGTGTGGGCGCGTACTGCTGCATTACCGCCAGCAGCCCGGCCATTTCGCTGGAGCTGCACGAGCCGCCGCCGGCGCCGGCGCAGGTCGCGTTCAGGCCGGCCGCCGCGCCGCCGACCTGGGAGCAGGGGGTGCCCAGGGTCGAGGGGCTCGGGCTGCTGACGAAGCAGTCGGGGACGGACGCCGTATAGACCTCGGTGGTGATCGGGTGGGCGCTCAGGTCGGAGGCGCCGACCCCAGCGCGGGTGGCCAGCCAGCGCACGCCGATGGCCGTGGCCTTCTCCGCGCAATGGTACTGCCACATCGCATTGCCGAACTCGACGATGCCGAAGGTCAGGATCAGCACGGTGGAAAAGACGATGGTCGTCTCGACGAGGGTGGCGCCGCGCTCGTCGCGGAGGAGTTGGCGAAGACGGCGCATCACGACACCTTCAGCTCCTGGTGGGAGACGGTGAGGTTGATCGACCCCAGTCCCAGGGCGCTCAGCATCCCGAGGTCCACGTAAGGCGCGGTCGCCGTGACCGTGATCTGCGGCAGGTCGGCCCCGTTGACGCGCGGGTTGGCCAGGCAGGTGGGATCGGGGACCGCCACAGTGGTGGTGTCGGTCCAGCCCTTGAACAGCGCGGTTCCGCCGGACGTGACGCCGTAGACTGCGAGGTTTTTGGCCTGGCCGACGTAGGTCGCCCAGTTGGGATCGGCGACGCCCGTGCACGGCGGGCTGGCCGAAGCGTGCGCCAGGTAGCGGGCGGCGTCGCGCACGCCCTTTTCCATGACGTGGTACTGGCGCAGCGCCTGGCCGAATTCCGCCAGGCCGCACATCAGACCGATGAGCATCGGCGCCACCAGGGTGAATTCGACGAGGGCGGCTCCGCCGCAGTCGCCCGTCAGGCGTCGAAGTTGAGCGCGCAGGTCCATGGCATCACCTGTAGAGCTGCACTTCTTCGTGGATCGCGGTCGGGTCGGTCTTCGACGTGGCCAGGCCGAGCACCTCGACGTACTCGGTCTTTGAGCTCGATCCCGTGGCTGGCTCCAACAGGAAGACCTTGAGGAAGCCCTGCGGCACGGTCGGGTTCGAGCAATCGTAGATGGCGATGTAGGCCAGGCGACGCTCGTCGGGGGAGGTGGGCGTGCCGGCGGCGGGCCTGCCGGCCGCGGGAATCTTCGCGCCATTGTTCGCGCGTTCCATCTGGTAGACGGCGTAGCGCGTGAGGTTGGTCGTCGAAGCCGTGCAGGCCGCCGGCTGCGCCAGGCCGTCGCTGGCGTGGTTCGCCGCCCAGTAGGCGTTGCAGTTCCAGCCGAGCGTCCCCGCGGCGTTGTCATGCGGGAAGCTGATGACGTCGAGGTCGGAGCGCTGGGTGCTGGTGGACCCGATGCCGAAGCGTTCGTTGATGCCGTCGGCGGCTTTCTGGGTCTTGTTGCCTGGGACCGGCTGGACGGAGTTGTCGACCACGCAGAAGGCCGGCTGCTCGCTCGCGAGCGTGTCCTGGACGCAGTTCGCGCTGTTGCAGGCCGAGAGCCAGCCCTTGTGCTGGGCGTCGGCGATCCAGGCGTCATAGGCCACGCCCGGGGACCAGCTGAGCGTATTGCAGACCATGATCACCGGGCTCGCCGAGCAGAGCGATCGGCGGAAGCCCGCCACCGCGGTCCGCTGGACGGTCGCGGTCGTCGTCGAACTCTCGGCGTTTAGGAAGGTGTTCTGGTGCGTGAGCTGCTGGGTGGTGACCTGGATATAGAGCGAGGCGGCGTCATTGGTCGTGGTAAGCCCGCTGGTCGAGGCGCTGTCGCTGCTCGGCAGGCCGCTCAGGCAGGCGCTGCTGGCCAGGCTGACGTTCGCGAGGCCCCCCTGGGCGAAGCGTTGCTGGTTGGCCACGACCCCGGCTTCAGCCTTGGCGCGATCGCAGGCGCCGGACTGCTGGTCGAGCTGGGAGGCCCCGGCGAGGGCGGCGGCGTCCGCCGCCGCCTGGGCCTCGGAGTGGGTGATCATCGCCCGAGACCCGTCCAGCGCCAGGCCGACGAACCCCAGCATCACCGCCACGCTGATGGTGACGTAGATGATCACGTTGCCGCTCTCGTCGGCCGGCAGCGCGCGTAGGCGGGCCGCCGTCGCGAGAAGCTTGTTGATGAGGGCGGCCCGCATGACGGTCACTTGTTGCTGTAGCCGACGGTGGCGCCCTGCATGGCCGAGGTGGCCTGGGTCTCGGGCTTGTAGACCTTGTCCTTTTCGTAGCGGTCGATGGCGGCGGCCGCGAGCGCGCCGGAGCTGGGCGGCGGCTGGTCGGAGACCCGCACGGGGATGATCTGGGTGTCCATGGTGGCCACCGCCTTGCCGAAGGTGGGGGAGAGGGGGGCGTCGACGCTGCCGACGCAGCCGGCGAGGCCCAGCGCGCAGAGCGAGGCGAGGATGAGTTTGCGCATGACCGGGTTCCTTACTGGTCGTCTTCACGGGCCGACCACAGGTCGTGGGCGGGCCGAGGATCGAGGGTTGGGGTGGGCTTTGCGATCTGGGCTGCGACCTGCAGCTGGGCAGGAACGATGCGCGTGATCGCCGCCACGTCTTCGGGCCGCGTTTCCTTGCTGGCCGGATGATCCGCGGGGGCGGATTTCGGGGCCGCGGCCGGCTGTGGCGCGCCCGTCTTGTCGCCGGCCACATTCAGCGCGACGGCGGGCGGGGCGGCGACCGGCTTGGCGGCCATGGCCGGCGCTGGCGCCTGTGACGGGACCACCATAGGCCTGGGGGCCGGCGTCGCGGTCGCGAGCGAGGCGGCTGGCGCGGCCGGCTTGGGCGCTGGCGCGACCGAGACCACTGCCGCGGGCTTTGGCGCGGGGACCGCCGCCGCGAGCGGCGCCGCCGCCGGCTTGGGCGCAGGCAGGTTAGCCACCACGGTCGGTGCGGGCGCGGGTTTGGCCGCCGGCAGGCTCGCGGCTACGACCGGGGCGGGCGTGGCCGGGGCCATGGGAGCCGCCGCCGGCGCGACCGCGGGCTTGACCGCAGGGGCAGCGGCCGCCAGCGGCGCGGCCGGCTTGGGCGCGGGTGAGACCGGCGCTGAGGCCACCACCGGCTTCGGCGCCTCGCTGGGCTTCGGCGCCATGGTCACGGCCTGCGCGGCCCATTTCGGCGCGGGCTCCGGCCTCGGGATTAG
>CBJNAS010000252.1:0-5276 GCA_966434565.1 uncultured Phenylobacterium sp. | reverse complement strand
ACGGCGCTGGAAGACGGCGACCGGATCGAGATCGTGCATTTTATCGGAGGCGGCTGAGTTGGACGGATCGCAAAACGGACAGACGACGGCTCAAGAGGACACCTGGTCGGTCGCTGGCCGCACCTTCCGCTCGCGCCTGATCGTCGGCACCGGCAAGTACAAGGACTACGCCCAGAACGCCGCCGCCGCCGAAGCGGCGGGCGCCGAGATCGTCACTGTGGCGCTGCGCCGGGTGAACCTCTCCGACCCCAGCCAGCCGATGCTGGTCGACCATGTGAAGCCCGAGCGCTTCACCTTCCTGCCGAACACCGCCGGTTGCTACACGGGCGAGGACGCGGTGCGCACCCTGCGCCTGGCGCGCGAGGCCGGCGGCTGGGACCTGGTCAAGCTCGAGGTGCTCTCCAACACCAAGCACCTGCTCCCCGACATGGAGGAGACTCTGCGGGCGCTGAAGATGCTGGTCGCCGACGGCTTTTCGGTGATGGTCTACTGCTCGGACGACCCGGTCTACGCCAAGAAGCTGGAGGAGGCGGGCGCCGCGGCCATCATGCCGCTGGGCGCGCCGATCGGCTCGGGACGAGGCATCCAGAACTTCCTGAACCTGGGGCTGATCGTCGACCAGGCCACCGTGCCGGTGCTGGTGGACGCGGGCGTCGGCACGGCCTCGGACGCCACCGTCGCCATGGAGCTGGGCTGCGACGCCGTGCTGATGAACACCGCCATCGCCGAGGCGCGCGATCCCATTCGCATGGCGCGGGCGATGAAGCACGCGGTGATCGCAGGGCGCGAGGCCTACCTCGCCGGGCGCATGGCCAAGCGGATGTACGCGGACCCGTCCTCCCCGCTGGCCGGGCTGATTTGATTAGCGTTTTCCCTCCCCTTCGTGGGGCTGCGGCATTCACACAACTCGGCCCGAGGGCCTGAACGCCCCCTCAGTCGCCTTCGGCGACAGCTCCCCCGCTGTGCGCGGGGGAGCATCTATTTAGAGCATCTATTACTTCCCCACCCCTGACCGCTTCGCGTTCGTCTCCTCCCCATGAAGGGGAGGGAGATTCGGCGCGAACACCTTCCCCGTCGCCCATACCAGCAGTGGATTGAGCGCGATCGACAGGATCGCCGCGCCGACAATCAGGCTGCGCGCCTCGGCTTGCAGCACGCCCAGGCTCACTGCCAGGCCGGCCAGCAGGAAGGAGAACTCGCCGATCTGCGGCAGGGCGCCGGCCAGGAGGGCGGCGCGGGGGCGCTCCAGGTGGCCCAGCAGCGCCACGGCGAACGCGGCCGCCAGGCCTGCGACCAGCACCACCGCCAGCACGCCTCCCACCGCCAGCGGCTCGCGGATCAGGATGGTGGGATCGAACAGCATGCCCACGGAGACAAAGAACAGGACGGCGAAGGCGTCGCGCAGGGGCAACGACCGCTCCGCGGCGTTGTGGCCGAGCGGCGAGCCGTTCAGCACCAGCCCGGCCACGAAGGCGCCGAGCGCGAAGGAGGCGCCGAAGGCCACATAGGCCAGCCAGGCGATGCCGAGCGCGATCGCCAGCACGCCCAGGGTGAAGAGCTCCCGCGAACGGGCGTGCGCCAGGCCCACCAGCAGCCAGGGCAGGACCCGGCCGCCGACCAGCAGCATCAGGGCGATGAAGGCGGCGATCCGCGTGAGGCGCCAGCCGATCTGCGCCGCCGAGATCCAGAGGTCGGCCTGGCCGCCCTTGGCGACCAGCGGCAGCAACACCAGCGCCAGGACGGCGAACAGGTCCTGCACCACCAGCCAGCCGATGGCGATGCGGCCGGCCTCGCTCTTCAGCTCACGCCGCTCCTCCAGGGTGCGCAGCACCACCACGCTGGAGGCGATGCCAAGGGAAAAGCCCAGCAGGAAGGCCTCCAGATCGCCGAGTCCGATCGCCCGGCCGAGCGCCCAGCCGAGGCCGGTTCCCAGCGCCGCCTGGATCAGCGCGCCGGGCAGCGCCGCGCGGCGCACGGCCATCAGGTCCTTGGGCGAGAAGTGCAGGCCCACCCCGAACATCAAGAGGATGACGCCGACGTCCGCGAGCTGGGCGGCCAGATGCGGGTCGGCGCGGGTTCCCGGCGTGAACGGACCCACCGCCACGCCGGCCAACAGGTAACCCACCAGCGGCGACAGCCGCAGCCTGAGCGCCAGCAGCCCCAGCAGGAAGGCCAGCACGAAGGCCGCCACCAGCGTCAGGATCAGGCTGTCGCCCTGGGGCATGGAGGTCTTCGGTTCCGTGGAGACGAGGGGCGTTTTCCCCTCAGCTCACCTTCTTCAGCTGGCCGGCCTTGGCCACGGTGATGGCCGCGCGCAAGGCGGGGAGGTCGGCGCCCGGCACCAGGGTGTCGCCGACCACAAAGGCGGGGGTGCCCTGGATTTTGAGGGCGTTGGCCAGGGCGCGGGTGTCGAGGAGCTGCCGCTCGATCGCCGGATCCTCGGCGGCCTTGCGCGCGGCGGCCGCGTCGAGGCCTTCGGCCTGCAGGTGGCGGTCGAGGGCGGCGTCGTCCAGCGCCTTCTCGCCCATCCAGCCCTGGTAGAGCGCCAGGCCTTTGGCCTTGCCCTGCGGCGTCAAGGCGACCTTGGCGGCGGTGTCGGAGACGGCGCCGAAGATCGGGAATTCCTTGAAGACGAAGCGGACATCCGGGTTGTCCTTGATCAGCTGGACCACTTGGGGGGCGGCCAGCTTGCAGTAGCCGCAGCGGTAGTCGAAGAACTCGACGACCGTCACCTTGCCATCCGGATTGACCACGAAGTCGCGAGGATCGCGCTCCAGCTGGCCGCGGAACTTATCGATGGCCTGCACCGAGGCCTTGGCGGCGGCGGCCTGTTCGTTCTCGTGCAGCTTGTCGACCGCCTCGCGGATCACCTCGGGGTGGGCCAGCAGATAGGCGCGCACCCTCTGGCCGAAGGCGGCGTCGTCGTTCCTCTGGCAGCCGGCGAGCGCCAGGATGGAGAGCAGGGCCAGGGCGGCGCGCGGAAAGGTCTTCATGGTCTTGAGATAGGCTTGCGCGAAAGATTAGGCCAGTTCTGCGCCGCGGGCGTCTGATGACATTCACATTTGCTCAATGCGCCTGGGATTCGGCGATGGAGCCTTCGCGGGCCAGCTGCTGCAGGTCGTCCTTGCTGGGCTTGGAGACCAGCACGATGTCGGTGGCGCGCCGCCAGTCCGGGCTGTTCTTCGGCAGCTTCTCGCGGGCGCGCATGGCGAACACGCGCGCCTGGGTGGCGTCGCCGATGTTGAACTCGTACTCGGCGGTGGCCAGGCGCGCCAGCCCCTCCTGGCCGCGCTTGTCATAGCCTTCCGCCAGCATGCGCCAGGCCTCGGCGTTGTCGTTCTCATAGCTCAGCGCGCGCTTCAGCTGGTTGATGCCCTCGTCGACCTTGGCGTTGTCGTCGAGCGCGATCAGCGTCTGGCCCAGGTTGATGTGCAGCAGGGGGGCCTCGGGCTTCAGCTCCACCGAGCGGCGCTGCGGCGCCTCGGCCTCCTTGGCGCGGCCGAACTCGAACAGCACCTGGCCCTTCAATTCCCAGAGGTAGGGGTTGTTCGGCTGGTCCTGCAGCAACGCGTCGATAAGGCGCAACGCCTTGTCCGGCTCGCGCATCTGGTAATAGGCGATCGCACGGGCGTAGCGCGCCGGGTAGCCCCGGTCGGTCTCCGAGTATTTGACGATGGCTTCCTGCGGATTGAGGAAGCCCTGCAGCTTGGCCTTCATGATCTCATGCTCGGCCATCGCCTCGGGGCTGTCGGTCTCCTTGTAGTGCCCCATGGCCTCGACGCGGCTCTTCAGCGCGTCGATCCGATCCGAGGACAGCGGGTGGTCGCGGAAGTACTTGTAGCGGCGCGCCTCCTCGAACACCTCCTGGTAGCGGAAGTTGTCGAAGAAGTCGGCCAGGCCGCGGCCCGAGAGTCCCGCCTTCTCCAGCAGCGTGGCGCCTGCCTGGTCGGCGCGGGCCTCCTGCTCGCGGCTGTAGCCGATGGCGCCGAGGGTTCCGAAGTAGCCGGCGTTGGACATCAGCCCGGCCGCCGCGTCGCCGGAGCCGGCGATCGCCGCCAGCAAGCCCAGGCCCATGGTCAGGAGGAACGGCTTGAGGCCGGCGTGGGCCATCTCGTCGGAGCGGGCGCTGTGGCCGGCGGCGAGGTGGCCCACTTCGTGCGCCATCACCCCCTGCAGCTCGTTGGGGTTCTTGGTCTGCAGAATCAGGCCGGTGTTCACCCCCATGACGCGGGGGGCTGCGAAGGCGTTCAGCTCCTTCGAGCCGATGATGGCGATCTCGACGGTCTTGGGATCGATCCCGGCCGCCTGGAAGATCGGGGCGGCGTCCTTGTGCAGGATCTCCTCGATCTCGGTGTCCCGGATCAGGGTCTCGCCCTGTTCCTGCGCCGCCGCGAGCCCCGGCCGGACGATCAGGCTGACCGCGAGCGCGAAGCCGAGGACGATGCGGGAGGCGGACCGGGCGGGGGAGACCATGCGCAACTCTCTTCAGCCGTCCCCCAAGCGCCCAAAACCTAGCGCCGTTCCGGTCCGGGCGAAACCACCCGAACCGGAAACCAAGGCGATTGCAGGGCCGGCCCCTTCCCCGCGGCCCGTCACCCGCGCCGCCACCAGCCGCGGCGCGGGGCCGCGGGCGGCGCGGTGATCTCGGCGGGATCCGGAGCGGCGGGCGTCGGCGCCGGCTCGGGCTCGGCCGTGGCCGCGGTGGCGAGCACCGGCTCGGGCTGCGGCTCGGGCTCCGGCTGAGGCGCGGCCGCGATCTCGGCGACAGGCTCGGCGGCGCGCGCCTTGCGGCTGCGGCTGCGCGGCTTCTTGGCCGGGGGCGCCTCGTCGCTGTTGGCGGCGACCAGGGGCTCGACCGGAGCCTCGAGCTGCGCTTCGGCGGCCTCGGCGCCGGCCTCTGCGGTCTCGGCGACCTCGGCCTTGCTGCGGCTGCGGGTGCGGCGCGGGCGTTTCGGCTTGTCCTCGATCGCCGGCAGCTCGACCCAGACGTCCTCCTCTTGCGAGGCGGGCTCGCGGGAGATCACCTCACGGGAGATCACTGGGGCCGGCGCCTGGACCGCCTCGGCGGCGGCGGCGAACGGGGCGGGCTCCGTCGGTCGCCGGTCATTGGCCGGCGCCTGCGCCGGAGCCGTCGCGCGCTTGAGGTCCTCGGCCGGATCGTACCAGACGAAGGGATCTTCGCCGTAGGGCACCCACGGGCGGGTCCAGGCGAAGACGTCCGCCGGACGCCCGTCATCGCGCATGCGTCGGCCGCCGCGGCGGCCGCGCCGGCGACG
>CBJNAS010000251.1:0-5279 GCA_966434565.1 uncultured Phenylobacterium sp. | reverse complement strand
CCTGGGTGGAGAGCTTCTCCAGCTTCTCCTGCACCTTGGCCTTGCGCCGCAGGCCCGCGGTGTCGACCAGGCGCACGCGGCGGCCGTCCCACTCCCAGTCGACGGGAATGGCGTCGCGGGTGATGCCGGCCTCGGGGCCGGTGAGCAGGCGGTCCTCGCCAATCAACCGGTTCACCAGCGTCGACTTGCCCGCGTTCGGCCGACCGACGATGGCGATGCGCACCGGCTTCTCGCCCTCGTCCTCTTCGGCGTCCGGATCCGGCGCGACGGCGGCGATGGCGGCGTAGAGGTCGGCCATGCCCTCGCCGTGCTCGGCCGAGATCGGCACCGGCTCGCCGAGGCCGAGGCCGAAGGCCTCCAGGGCGCCCGCCTCGCCGGCGCGGCCCTCGGCCTTGTTGGCCGCCAGCACCACCGGCTTGTCGCGCTTGCGCAGGATCTCGGCGAACACCTCGTCGAGGGCGACGACGCCTTCGCGCGCATCGACCACGAAGAGCGCCACATCGGCCTCGTCGATCGCGCGCTCCGTCTGGACGCGCATGCGGGCTTCCAGGCTCTCGTCGGCGACGTCCTCGAAACCCGCGGTGTCGATCAGCTCCAGGTCGAGGTCGCCCAGCCGGCCGGTCGCGAACCGGCGGTCGCGGGTTACGCCAGGCTGGTCGTCGACGATGGCCAGCTTGCGGCCGGCCAGCCGGTTGAACAGCGTCGACTTGCCGACGTTCGGGCGGCCGACGATCGCGAGCTTCAGGGGCATGGGCTCAACCTAGCGCGCCGCTCAACGCAGCGCGATCAGCTGCCCGTTGTCGGCCATCACATAGAGCATATTGCCCGAAGCGATCGGCCCGAGGATCGCCGGCGCGCCGAGGCTGACGCGGCGATCGACCGCCCCGGTCTTGGCGTTCACCGAAGCGAGCTCGCCCGAGGAGCTGACCAGCACCAGGCGATTGTTGGCGAGGATCGGGCTCGACCACAGCGGCCTCAGCACCGTGTGGCCGCCGATGTGCAGGAAGCCGCCCTTGCGGTGCGGCTTGTAGCCGGCGTTGAGGTCGGTGATCCAATAGATCTGGCCGCTCTCGCGGGCGGCGCAGACCAGCTGGCCGTCGCGCGAGACCACATAGACCACATCGCCCGCCGCCCAGGGCGTGGTGACGCCCACCACGGGCAGGCTCCAGCGCGCCTGGCCGGTGCGCAGGTCGGTGGCGGCGAAGACGCCGGAGTGGCTGACCGCGAAGACGTCGCCCTGGTAGATCACCGGCCGGCCGGGAATGTCGCGGATCTCGGAAAGCGCGCTGGTGCGGCTGGCGCGCGAGAGCGCCGCGTTCCACAGATCGCTGCCGTTCTGCTCGCGCAGCGCCACCAGCTCGCCGGAGCCGAACGAGGCCACCACCGTCTCGCCGCTGACCGCCGGGCTGGAGGCCGCCAGGATCCGCGCCGTCTCCGAGAGCGCCTGGTAGGTCCAGCCCGGCGTCCCGCTCGCGGCGTCGAAGGTGAGCAGGGTGTTGTCGAGCGCGACCACCAGCACGCGGCCGTCGACGACGGTGGGCGCGGCGTGGATCGGCTCGTCGGTGCGCGCCCGCCACCCCAGGGCGCCGGTGGCCGCATCGAGCTGCACCACCTCGCGGAAGCCCGAGGAAACGTAGAGCTTGCCGTTGGCGAAGGCGAGGCCGCCGCCGAAGCCTTCCCGGTCGCGGCGGTTGTCGTTCGGCCGAACATTGGTGCGCCAGACCTGCGCCCCGGTCTGGGCGTCACGGGCCGAAACATTGGCCTCGGCGTCCATCACATAGATGCGCCCGCCAGCTGCGATCGGCGGGGCGGTGATGTAGTAGCCGCGACCGGAGCCGCGGCCAATGTCGCGCCGCCAGGCCACCTGCAGGTTGGGCGCGGCGTCCACGTTCTCCACCGACTGTTCGAGCGTGCCGCCCGGCACGGGCCAGTCGGTGACCACGGACGGCGCGGGAAGCGCGAAGTCCTGGCCCTTCAGCGCCTCCGCCACCTCCAGCTTCTCGCCGGCCGGGACGATCGAGATGCGCTCGCCCTCGCTCGCGGTCTCCTTCGGCCCCCCGCCGCCGCCGTGAAACGGATTGAGGCGGCCCAGGGTGGAGCAGCCGCTCGCGCCCAGCGCGGCGATCATCAGGGCGGAGAGCAGGCGGGTGCGGCTGGGCGTCATTGCGGTCCGGAGGCTTGCGGTTGCGCCGGCGGCGCCGGAACGGCCGCGGTGGGCGGAAGAGTGGCGGCGGCGCGGACGACGGCAGGCGTCGCCTTTGCAGAGCCGGAATCGATCAGGCCGATCGCGGCCTTGGCGCGGGTGCGGGCGCCTTCGGGCGCATCCAGCATGCCGGAAATGATGACGAAGTCGCCACGCGCGCCGGAAAGGTCTCCCGCCACCAGCTTGGTGAAGGCAAGGGCCTCGCGGGCCTGGACGCGGTAGGGATGGCCGTCCTGCAGCAAGGGCGTCAAGCGCGCCTCCACGTCCTTCTCCGGGGCCGTGTCGAGGACGGCGAAGGCGGATTTGAGGCGCGCGGCGTCGCCGATCACCTCGTCCGGCGCGACGGCGGCGGCCTGGTCGAACAGCTGCACCGCGGCGGCCGTGTGATTCTGGCCGAGCTGGATCGCGCCCAGCTGGATCAGCGCCAAGGACTTGTAGCCGCGAGCGGAGGAGCCGCTGACCTCCGTGAACAGCTTCTGGGCCTGGTCGGCGTGGCCCTGCTGCTGGGCGTCGAGGGCCGCGGCGTACTGCTCCGAGGCCTGGGCGATCGTCTGGTCACGGTGGTGCCGCCAGCCCCACCAGCCGAGCACAGCGATCAGCGCCGCGGCGGCCAGGGCGAGCGCCCAAGGCAGAGCCCTGAGCGCAAACACCCGGTACCGGTCGGAGCGGAGCTGCTCCTCGACCTCTTCGAACAGATCGGCCAAACGGGGACTCCGGACTTGGGCTCACGCGTCGCGACAGAGGCCGGGAACCTATAGCGCGCCGTCCCGCGCCGCAATCACCTGCCCCGCCCCTCACCCCGCCTTGGCGAAGTAGATCTCCGCCGGGCCCGGGAAGCTCCGGGCGCGGACGTCGGCGGCATAGGCCGCGGCGGCGCGGCTGATCTCGTTCTTCAGGTCGGCGTAGCGGCGGACGAATTTAGGAGTCCACTCGAACAGGCCCAGCATGTCGTCGATCACCAGCACCTGGCCGTCGCAGCCGGCCGAGGCGCCGATGCCGATGGTGGGCGCGAAGATGGCCTCGGTGATCTCGCGGGCCAGGCCCTCGGCCACGCCCTCGACGACCACGGCGAAGGCGCCCGCCTCGGCGCTGGCGCGGGCGTCCTCCAGGATCCGCCGGCGCTCCTCGCCCGCCCGGCCCTTGGCCTTGAAGCCTCCGTCGACCAGGATCGACTGTGGCCGCAGGCCGACGTGGCCCATGACCGGAATGCCGCGCTTGACCATGTATTCGATGGTCCCGGCGATCGTCTCGCCGGCCTCGACCTTCACCGCCTGCGCCCCGGTTTCCTTCATGATGCGCGCCGCGTTGGCGTAGGCGGTCTCCGGCGAGGCCTCGTAGGAGCCGAACGGCATGTCGACGACCACCATCGCCCGCCTGGCGCCGCGCATCACCGCCTGGCCGTGCAGGATCATCATCTCCAGGGTGACGCCCACGGTGTTCGGCAGGCCGTGCACCACCATGCCGACGGAATCGCCCACGAGCAGCACGTCGCAGTGCTCGTCGAGGATCTCGGCCATCGGCGCGGTGTAGGCCGTCAGGCAGACGATCGGCGTCTTGCCCTTGCGGGCCGCGATGTCGGGGGCGGTCAGCCTGCGGACCGTTTCCTGGCGATGCGACGACACGGGGATCAGATCTCCTCGATCACGCGCGCCGACACGAAGCCCGTCAGGACGACGGCGACGCCCACCGCCGTCCATACCACGGCCGCGTCGCCAACGTCAGCCGAACAGCTGCGCATAGGCCTCCGGCTTGAAGCCGACCAGCAGGCGCCCCTCGGTCTCCAGCACCGGACGCTTGATCATCGAGGGCTGGGCCTGCATCAGCCGGATGGCCTTCTCCGCGTCGAGGTTCGTCCGATCTTCGTCCGGCAGCTTGCGGAAGGTGGTTCCCGCGCGGTTCAGCAGCGTCTCCCAGCCGGCCTGGCCGACCCAGGCCTCCAGCTTGTCGCGCGCGACCCCCTCCTTCTTGTAGTCGTGGAAGGCGTAGGCGACCCCGTGCTGATCGAGCCAGGTCCAGGCCTTCTTCATCGTGTCGCAGTTGCGGATGCCATAGAGCGTCGTGGTCACGTCGCGCCTCCCGAAGTCTCCAGGCCGATCTCGCCTGATTCGCGGCGGCTCGCCGCAACTGGACCCCGCCGGACTGCTCCGGCAAAATGCGATCCGAAAGGCGCGCCCAAGCACGGGCGCGCGAGGGAGAATGCGATGCAAGGTATGGATGGTGAAGCCTGCCCGTTCGAGTTCAACTTCGATCCGGGAAGCTTCAAGGTCGGGGACACGGTCAGCTACCGCATCCCCAAGGAGTTCCAGGACTTTCCCTTCATCGGCGTGATCGTCGAGGTGCACGAGGACTATGTGGTCCTGCAGTCCGATCCGAAGGACCCGACCGAGCGCCTGCGCGCCACCCGCGAGAGCCGGCCAGTCGTCGACGACTATCGTCCGATCTGACGCCCGGCGCCCGCGCAGGCGGTCTGCTTCATCAATGGGTTGACCTGAGCCCGGATCGGCCTACGTCAGCCGTCCGCAGCCGAACCGTCCGCCCCCGTCCTTCGAGATCGCCTCATGCCCGCCTATCGCTCCCGCACCTCGACCCACGGCCGCAACATGGCCGGCGCCCGCGGGCTCTGGCGCGCCACCGGCATGAAGGACGGCGACTTCGGCAAGCCGATCATCGCCGTGGTCAATTCCTTCACCCAGTTCGTGCCCGGCCACGTGCACCTGAAGGACCTCGGCCAGCTGGTCGCCCGCGAGATCGAACGGGCCGGCGGCGTGGCCAAGGAGTTCAACACCATCGCGGTGGACGACGGCATCGCCATGGGCCACGACGGGATGCTCTACAGCCTGCCCTCGCGCGAGCTGATCGCCGAC
This sequence comes from uncultured Phenylobacterium sp., assembly GCA_966434565.1. Lineage (GTDB taxonomy): Bacteria > Pseudomonadota > Alphaproteobacteria > Caulobacterales > Caulobacteraceae > Phenylobacterium. Next base: position 212 of record CBJNAS010000251.1, on the reverse strand, counting down.
AGCGTCGAGTACATGGTGAACGCGCACACCGCCGACGCCATGGTCTGCATCTCCAATTGCGACAAGATCACGCCGGGCATGCTGATGGCGGCGCTGCGCCTCAACATTCCGGCGGTGTTCGTCTCCGGCGGGCCGATGGAGGCCGGCAAGGTGATCCTGAAGGGCAAGGAGGTCGCCCTCGACCTGGTCGACGCCATGGTCGCCGCCGCCGA
>CBJNAS010000250.1:0-5298 GCA_966434565.1 uncultured Phenylobacterium sp. | reverse complement strand
GCTCGGGCTCCGGCTGTTCGAGCGCTTCAACCGCGCCGTGCGCCTGACCCCGGCGGGCGAGCGGCTGGCCGAGGGCGTGCGCCAGGGGCTGGCGGCCCTGCAGTCGGCGGTGGCCGAGGCGCAGGGCGCGCGGGCCGGGCCGCTGGCGGTCAGCGTCATGCACTCCCTGGCCGCGCGCTGGCTGGCGCCGCGGATCCACGACTTCCATCAGCGGCATCCGGAGATCCAGGTGCTGATCGCCGCCTCCGACGTGGCTTGCGATCTCGTGCGGGACCGGATCGATGTCGCCCTGCGCTACGGGATCGGACCCTATCCGGGCCTGGCCGCGACTCGCCTGATCGCCACGCGCATGTTCCCGGTGTGCAGTCCGCGGCTGCTGCAGACCGAGCCGCTGGAGACCCCGGCCGATCTTGCGCGGGCCCATCTGCTCTCGGACGTCAATGTCAGCCCGGCTGAGCCGGTCTGGCGCGACTGGCTGGCCGCCGCCGGCGTTCCGGACGTGGACCCTGGCCCCGGCCTGCAGTTCAGCAACACCTATCTGGCCATCGAGGCGGCGCTCGCGGGGCGCGGCGTCGCCCTGGCCCAGGAGGCGATGGTCGTGGACGAGCTCGCCTCCGGGCGGCTGGTTCGGCCTTTCGAGACCGTCGTCACGGGGCCGCACAGCCACTGGATGCTGGTCCTGCCGGAAAAGGCCGACCTGCCCGCCATCCGTCGTTTCCGCAACTGGCTGATCGACCAGGCGCGCCGGGACGGCCTCTACGCCGAGTGAGTTCAACTCACCTGAACGCCGGACTTCTCCTTTGCCAGCCCCGCGCGGCGGGCGCATTCAGCTGCACACCAACGCAACTGGAGAGCGCCATGACCTGCCTCGCCGCCGACGCCCCGCTCCGCCTTTCCGCGCCCAGCAAGTGGGACGCCATCCGCGCCGCCGTGTTCTGGGGCTTCATCCTGTCGGTGATCGTCTCGCCGGCCGCGCTCGGCGCGGTCCTGCTGCTGCGCGGCTGAGCGGCTTCGTTGCCCTGGCCGGGCTTTCCCTGTAAGCCGCGCACGCGATTTCCCGGAAAGCTCAAGCATGCCAGACCTCTACGACGTCGCCGCCATCGGCAACGCCATCGTCGACGTGATCGCCCCCGCCGACGACGCGTTCCTGGCGGCCGCCGGCGTCGCCAAGGGCGCCATGACCCTGGTCGACGAGGCCCGCTCCCAGGCGCTCTACGCCCAGATGGCCCCCGGCGTGGAGACCTCCGGCGGCTCGGCGGCCAACACCGTGGCGGGGCTGGCGAGCTTCGGCGGCCGCGGCGCCTTCCTGGGCAAGGTCGCCGACGACCAGCTGGGCCGCGTCTTCGCCCACGACATGCGCGCCATCGGCGCCCGCTTCGAGAACGCGCCCCTGACCGGCGGGCCGGCCACCGCGGTCAGCATGATCAACGTCACCCCCGACGGCCAGCGCACCATGTGCACCTACCTCGGCGCCTCGACGGCCTTCACCGAGGACGATGTCGAGACCGAGGTCGTCGAGGGGGCGAAGATCGTCTACCTTGAGGGCTATCTGTTCGACGCCGAGGCGGCCCGCCGCGCCTTCGCCAAGGCCGCGGCGCTGGCCCGCGCCTCGGGGCGGATGTTGGCGCTGAGCCTTTCCGATCCCTTCGTCGTCGAGCGCCACCGCGAGGGCCTGCTGGGCTTCATCGACAGCCAGGTGGACCTGCTGTTCGCCAACGAGGCGGAGGCGACCGCCCTTTTCGAGACCGACAGCTTCGAGACGGCCGCCGAGGCGCTGCGCCGGCGCGTGAAGCTGGCCGCGGTCACGCGGGGCGAGAAGGGCTCGGTCATTCTATCGCAAGGCGAGCGACTGTCGGTCGCGGCCGAGCCCGTGGAGAAAGTCGTGGACACGACCGGCGCGGGCGACCAATACGCAGCCGGGTTCATGTTCGGCCTCTCGCGGGGCCGGCCGCTGCAGGCCTGCGGTCGGCTGGCGTCGCTGGCGGCGGCCGAGGTGATCTCGCACTACGGGCCGCGCCCGCAGGTCTCGCTGAGAGAGCTTGCGGCGGCGAAGGGATACTGAGGATGAGCCGCCAGGCCGAGGTGGTGCGCAACACCAAGGAGACCCAGATCCGCGTGCGCGTGGACCTGGACGGGACCGGCGCGTCCAAGATCTCCACCGGCATCGGCTTCTTCGACCACATGCTGGAGAGCTTCGCCCGCCACGCCGGCGTCGACGTCGAGATCGAGACCAAGGGCGACCTGCACATCGACATGCACCACACGGTGGAGGACACCGGGATCGTGCTGGGCCAGGCGATCGCCAAGGCGCTCGACGGCTTCAAGGGCATCCGCCGCTTCGGCCACGCCTATGTGCCGATGGACGAGACCCTGACCCGCTGCGCGCTCGACCTTTCCAACCGGCCCTACCTCATCTGGAAGGTCAGCTTCATGCGCCCGAAGGTGGGCGAGATGGACACCGAGCTGTTCAAGGAGTTCCACCACGCGGTGGCGATGAACCTCGGCGCCTGCGTGCATTTGGAGACGCTCTACGGCGAGAACTCGCACCACATCGCCGAGAGCGGGTTCAAGGCGCTGGCGCGGGCCCTGCGCCAGGCCGTGGAGCTGGACCCCAAGACCCAGGGCCAGGCGCCGTCGACCAAGGGTGTGCTTTAGTCGGTTCGCCTGATGAGTCATTTGGTCGTCCCTGAGAGCTGACATGCAGAGCGTCGCGCTGATCAACTACGGGTCGGGCAACCTGCGCTCGGCCGAGAAGGCGCTGGTGAAGGCCGCCGACGGCCGCGCGCGCATCCTGGTGACCGACGATCCGCAGACCGTCGCCGCCGCCGACCGCGTGGTGCTGCCGGGGGTGGGCGCCTTCGCGGCCTGCATGCAGGCGCTGCAGGCCCGCCCGGGGCTGGTCGAGGCCATGACCGAGGCGGTGAAGGGGCGCGGCGCGCCCTTTCTCGGCGTCTGCGTCGGCATGCAGCTGCTGGCCACCCGCGGCCTGGAGTTCGGCGAGACCGCGGGGCTCGGCTGGATCGAGGGCGAGGTGCGCAAGCTCGAGCCGAACGATCCCACCGCCAAGGTGCCGCACATGGGCTGGAACAGCCTCGCCGGCGTCTCCGACCTGCCGGTGCTGGCCGACGTCAAGGCCGGCCGGGCTGTCTATTTCACCCATTCCTTCGCCATCTGGCCGAAGGACGAGGCGGACGTGGCGGCGTGGGTCGACCACGGCGGCCGCTTCCCGGCGGCGGTGGCGCGCGGCAATGTGGCCGGCGTCCAGTTCCACCCCGAGAAGTCGCAAGACGCCGGGCTTTCCCTGTTGGCGCGCTTCCTGGAGTGGCGACCTTGATCCTCTACCCCGCGATCGACCTGAAGAACGGCCAGTGCGTGCGCGTGATCCGCGGCGACCTGGATCAGGCGACGGTCTTCAACTCCGACCCGGCCGCCCAGGCGCGGGCCTGGGCCGAGGCCGGCTTCCACTGGATCCACGTGGTCGACCTGAACGGCGCTGTCGAGGGCAAGGCGGCCAACGCCCCGGCGGTGGAGGCGATCCTCGGCGCGGTCTCGACCCCCGTGCAGCTGGGCGGCGGCATCCGCACCCTGGCCGACATCGAGCGCTGGATCGAGGCGGGCGTCAGCCGCGTGATCCTGGGCACGGTCGCGGTCCGCGAGCCGCAGATCGTGCGCGAGGCGGCCAGGCTCTGGCCCGAGCAGATCGCCGTCAGCGTCGACGTGCGCGCCGGCAAGGTGGCGGTGCAGGGCTGGACCGAGGACTCGGACCTGGACGCCATCACCGTGGCCAAGCGCTTCGAGGACGTCGGCGTCGGCGCCCTGATCATTACCGACATCGACCGCGACGGCACCACCATGGGATTCAACGTCGAGGCCTTCGGCGCCATCGCCGACAGCGTCGCCATCCCGGTGATCGCGGCGGGCGGGCTCGCCAGCGTCGAGGACATCGTCAGGCTGAAGGCGCGCAAGGGCACGCCGATCGCCGGCGCCGTGCTCGGCCGGGCGCTCTACAACGGCGACATCGTCCCCGCCGAAGCCCTGAAGGCCGCCGCATGACCCTCAAGGTGGCCAATGCTTAAGGTCAGGGTCATCCCCTGCCTGGACGTGAAGGACGGGCGCGTCGTCAAGGGCGTGCAGTTCGTCTCGCTGCGCGACGCCGGCGATCCGGTGGAGCAGGCCCGCGCCTATGACGCCGCGGGCGCGGACGAGCTGATGTTCCTCGACATCACCGCCAGCCACGAGAACCGCGGCACCATCCTCGACGTGGTCGCCCGCACCGCCGAGGTCTGCTTCATGCCGCTGTCGGTCGGCGGCGGCATCCGCACGGTGGAGGATGCGCGCCGCCTGCTGCTGGCCGGCGCCGACAAGATTTCGATCAACACCGCCGCGGTGGAGAACCGCGACCTGGTCAGCGCCTGCGCCGACGCCTTCGGCAGCCAGGCCACGGTGGTGGCGATCGACGCCAAGCGGACCGAGGACGGCGGCTGGCGGGTGTTCACCTACGGCGGGCGGCGCGACACGGGCCTGGCCGTGGTCGACTACGCGGTCGAGGTGGTGGCGCGCGGGGCGGGAGAGATCCTGCTCACCTCGATGGACCGCGACGGGGCCAAGATCGGCTACGACCTGGAGCTGCTGAAGGCGGTCTCCTCGGCGGTCGGCGTGCCGGTGATCGCCTCGGGCGGGGCGGGCGGCGCCCAGCACATGGTCGACGCGGTGCTGAAGGGCGGGGCCGACGCGGTGCTGGCCGCCTCCATCTTCCCCTTCGGCGAAGTCTCGATCGGCGAGGTGAAGCAGGCGATGGCCGGCGCCGGCATCCCGGTGCGCCTGACCGGGGCGCCCGCATGAGCCGCTTCGCCGAGGTCCTGGAGCGGCTCGCCGTCACCGTCGCGGCCCGCAAGGGCGCCGACCCCTCGGCCTCCTACACCGCCCAGCTGCTCGCCGATCCGGCCCGCGCCGCCAAGAAGCTCGGCGAGGAGGCGGTGGAGACGGTGATCGCCGCCGTCCAGGGCGATGCGGCGGCGCTCGCGGCCGAGAGCGCGGACCTGATCTACCATTGGCTGGTGGCGCTCGCGGCCGCCGGCGTCAGCCTCGATGAGGTCGCCGCCCGCCTGGAAGCGCGCGAAGGGACCTCGGGCCTCGCCGAGAAGGCGGCGCGGCCCAAATAGAACCGCCTCCGCGACGGGGAGTGGCCCGCAGGGCCGGCGGGGTCAAACCCCTGGCCTTTACTCCCCCTTGCCCAGCTCGCGGGCCTCGATCGCAGCGCGCAGCTCAAACATCGAGCCGGCAAACTCAACCATCTGT
>CBJNAS010000249.1:0-5314 GCA_966434565.1 uncultured Phenylobacterium sp. | reverse complement strand
CGAAGCTCGCCCTCACCGGCGGCGACAGCAGGGGGCGCAGCGCCGCCCGGTCGCCGGCGGAGAAGGCCTTGACGATCATCTCGTAGGCGCTGCGCGCGCCGGCCAGGAAGCGGTTGATGTCGAACGACGGATCGCGGGCGCGCACGGCGGCCAGCCCGCTCAGGCTGACGCCCTCGTCCGGAGCCTCCAGCGGCCGGTCGTTCCGGGGCGCAGCAGCGCCGGCCGCTTCCGGGGCGCGCTGCTCTTCCGGTTGCCGACCCACGCGTCGCCCCAGCACCGAATAGAGCTGGTAGAGCACGATGGCGGCCAGGCCGGCGAATATGATCAGCTCGAGCAGTTGCAACGACGTCTCTTCAGGCCAGAGGTGGACCTAGAATATCCCTATATATGCCGGCGGAACGCCCCCGTCAGGGGCGACGTTGCATCGACCCAGGCGGCCATGTTAGCCCCGCCGCGCAACCGATGCGTAAACGTCTGCATCTCCACACGGACTGAAGCCGAAATATGACCGATATCGACGCAGGCGCGCCCGAGGGCCAGATCGAGCCCCCCGGCATCCGCATCCTCGCCCAGTTCGTGCGCGACTTCTCCTTCGAGAATCCGCGGGCGCCCGAGGCGCTGCGCGCCGGCGCAGCCCAGCCGCAGATCGACCTGGGCGTGGAGATGAACGCCCGCGGCCGTGACGACGGCCTGTTCGAGGTCGACCTGAAGCTTTCGGCGCGCGCGGCCCGCGACGACGGCCCGCTGTTCGTGGTCGAGCTGCTGTACGGCGGCGTCTTCCAGATCAGCGGCGTCGGCGCGGAAGACATCGAGCCGGTGCTGCTGATCGAGTGCCCGCGCTTCCTCTTCCCCTTCGCACGGCGGATCATCGCCGACGTCACCGCCGAAGGCGGCTATCCCCCCTTCATGCTCGACCCGATCGACTTCGCCGGCGTGTACGCCGCACGCAAGGCGGAAGAGGGCCAGCAGGTCGGGCACGCGTGAGCTTTACCCTCCCCTTCATGGGGCTACCGGATTCCCACGTCTGCGCCGAACGCCCCCTCCGTCTCCCGCCTTGCGGCGGGAGCAACCTCCCCCGCTGCGCGGTGGAGGATTGAGGGAAATCATTCCCGCCGGATCCGCACGATCGCGGCGCGGGCGGCCTCGCGATGGTGGGGCTTCAGGTGGCGGCCGACTGCGCCGATCAGGGCGGCGAACACCGCCGCGTCGTCGCCATAGCCGATGATCGGAATGAAGTCGGGGATTGCGTCGGTCGGCAGGACGAAATAGGCGAGCGCCGCCAGCATCACGCCCTTGGCGGACGTCGGCGTCGCGTCGTCTCGCGCGCAGTACCAGACCGCCAGCGCGTCGGCGGCGAAGGGCACGTGGGCTGCGACCTTGCGGATCTTCGGCCAGAAGCCCCGCTCCACGCGCCGCTCGTTGAGCCGCATCACCCGGGGAATCAGGGCGCGCGACGGATCCAGCGGCCCGCGCGGGTCGAACTCGGTTCCGTCTGCGTCTTTCGCCGCGCTCATGGCGTGAAGCCCAGGCTTTCTTCGCTATATTAGCCGCAGCCGCGCGTCGCCGACAGTCCGCTTCCGCGCACGAAAGGGCTTCATGGCCGACGCCGCCCCCGCCTCCTCCGCGATCTCACGCAACGCCCTGGTGGTGCTGGCGGTGATCGCCGCGGGCGCTGCGCTCTACTGGCTCGCCGACATCCTCACGCCGTTGGCGCTCGCCGTCTTCCTGGCGGTGATGATCGACGGCTTCGCCCGGGTTCTGGAGCATCGCCTGCCCGGCGTCTCCCAGCGCGCCGCCCTGCCGCTGGCTGTGGTGCTGTCGCTGGCGATCTTCGGCGGGGCCGCCTTCTTCATCGGCGAGAACGCGGCCAGCTTCGCCGGCGAGGTGGTCAACTACACGCCGAAGCTCAATGCCCTGATCGCCCGCATCGCCGGCAGGTTCGGCGTCCACGCCCAGCTCAGCGTCTCCAACCTGCTGCAGCAGCTCGACCCGGGCAAGTATATCGGCCTCATCGCCCGCGGCCTGCAGAACCTCGCCTCGACCGCCGGTTTCGTGCTGGTCTACGCGGGCTTCATCATCGCCTCGCGCCGCAGCTTCGAGCGCAAGATGGTGTCCCTGTTCCGCTCCCGCGAGGAGCGCCAGGACGCGGTGGCCGCCTTCCTGCGCATCCGCGACGGGATCGAGCAGTACCTGTGGGTGCAGACCGTCACCGGCGGCATGATCGCCGTCAGCTCCTGGCTGGCGATGGTCGCGGTCGGCCTGCAGGACGCCGCCTTCTGGGCGTTCCTGATCTTCATCCTCACCTATATTCCGGTGATCGGCGGCCTGATCGCCATCGTCGGCCCACCGCTGTTCGCTCTGCTGCAGTTCGACGGCCTCTGGCAGGCGATCGTCCTGCTGGTCGTGCTGAACGGGATCGGCGTGGTGGTCGGCAACTTCATCTATCCGCGCATGCAGGGGCGCAGCCTCAACATCGATCCGGTGGTGGTGCTGCTGGCGCTCGCGTTCTGGGGGGCGATCTGGGGCGTGGCCGGCGCCTTCCTCTCGACGCCGCTCACGGTCATGTCCATGGTCATCCTGGCCCAGTTCGACGGCGCCCGCTGGATCGCGGTCCTGCTCTCGGCGGACGGCAATCCGCAGCAGCTGAAGGAGGCCGAGCCGGACCAGCCGCCGGACCGCGCCCGCGCCGCGCGATCACGATAAGTTATTAAAGCTGGGGATCTTTTCCTTGCGCATCACCATCCTATCTAAGGCTAGCCGCGGCCACCCCAACGGCTGTGGCAGGTGTGTCCGCCCCCCGAGCCCGCGGACGCAGCGAGCCCTGAGCAAACCGCCGTCCCCCCACGGCGGTACCGCACGCCGCCGGATACTCTCCTCCGGCGGCGTCCTCGCTCTGGGCGCGGAGGCGCGCCGATGAGCAAGTCGCGGCGCGCCCCGTTTGCCGCCAATACGCCTGCGCTCGAGGCCTCTGGACTTTGCAAGTCGGGGCTCACCACAGAGCTGACAGAGGCCATCCTCCAGGCCATCGGCGACGGCCCCGGCGAGGCGGCGGCCCGCGCCTTCGCCGAACAGGCAGCCGCCGATGCGATCGCCGACGAGCTCCCGGAACTCTCGGTTTCCGCCCTCGCCGCCAACCTCGCCGACTTCTGGCGCTACGGCGAACGCCGCCGAGGCCATCGCGCGCTGGCGCGGATCGCGCCGGTGCTGGAGGCGGGCGAAAGCGGCCTCGACCGGCTGGAGATCGTGCAGGACGACGGACCCTTCCTTGTCGACAGCGTCATGGGCGAGATCGCCGAGCAGGGGCTGGCGGTGCGGGCCATGTTCCATCCCATCGTCGAGGTCCGGCGCAAGGCGGACGGGACCCGCATCGACGCGGCCGCCACCGACGGGGGCGCGCCGCGCCGCGAGTCGATGATCCAGGTGATCCTGGAGCCGATCGGCCCGGACCGCGAGGCGGCGCTGAAGGCCGGTATCGAGGACACGCTGGCCGATGTCCACGCCGCGGTCGAGGACTTCCCGGCCATGCTGAGCCTGCTCGGGCGTACGCTCGCCGAGCTGGCGGAGCGGCCGGGCAAGGCCACCGCCGAGGAGATCGCCTTCCTGCGATGGCTGCAGGCCGAGCAGTTCGTCCTGCTGGGCGCGCGGGTCTACGAATACCCCAAGCTGGCGAACGGGGACTATGCGCCGGAGGAGCCGGTCTACCAGGCCAAGGACGGCCTGGGGATCCTGCGCGATCCCGAACGGACGGTGCTGCGCCGCGCCAGCGAGCCGGCGGTGCTGATGGGCAAGGCCAAGGACCGCATCCTGCGCGAGCCCGCCGTGACAGTGGCCAAGGCCAACGCCAAGAGCCGCGTCCACCGCCGAGGCTACCTCGACTATGTGGCGGTCAAGCGCTTCGACGCCGAGGGCCGGCCGTTCGGCGAGACCCGCTTCGTGGGCCTGTTCACCGCCGAAGCCTACGACGAGCCGGTCTCGGCCGTCCCGCTGATCCGCGAGAAGACCGCCAGGGTGCTGGAGCGGGCGCACGCGATCCCGGGCGGGCACAACGAGAAGCGGCTGCGCAACATCCTGGAGAACCATCCCCGCGACGAGCTCTTCCAGATGAGCGAGGACGAGCTGCTGAACCAGGCGCTCGGCATCCTGCACCTCTACGACCGGCCGCGAGTCGGGCTGTTCGAGCGGCGCGATCCGCTCGATCGCTTCGCCTCCATCCTGCTGTTCCTGCCGCGCGACCAATACGATTCCGAGCTGGAGCGCCGTGCGGGGCAGATTCTGGCGACGGCCTACCGGGGCCGCGTCTCCGCCGCCTATCCCGCCTTCCTCGACACCCCGCTGGCGCGCGTCCACTACATCATCGGCTTCTCGCCCGGCGACCACGCCTGGGCCGACCTGAAGCCGCTGGAGACGGCCATCGCCGAGGCGGCGCGCAGCTGGCGCGACCGCTTCGCGACGGCGGCGCGGGCAGGCGGGCTCGCGCCTGAGGCGGTGGCCGCTACGCTGGACCGCTACCGCGACGCCTTCCCGCCCGGCTACCAGGACCGCTTCGACGCGGCCGAGGCGCTCGCCGACCTGGAGGTGATCGACGCCCTGGGCGAGGCGCCGGTGCGCGTGCGCGCCTATCGCCTGCCGAGCGACGGACCCACCCAGTTCCGCTTCAAGCTTTATCGCCCCGGCGCTCCGGTTCCACTCGCGGACGTGCTGCCGATCCTGGAGAACATGGGACTGAAGGCTCTGGCCGAGGCCGGGTTCCCGGTCGCCCCGGCCGGCGGGCCGCTGGTCTGGCTGCACGACTTCGAGATCGACGACCCGCGCGGCGAGCACCTGGTGTTCAGCGAAGTCAAGCAGGCCTTCGAGGACGCGGTCGCCGCGGTCTGGACCGGCCAGACCGAAAACGACGGCTTCAACCGCCTGGTGCTGGAGCTCTCCATCTCCTGGCGCGAGGCCGCGCTGGTGCGCGCGCTGGCCCGCTTCCGCCAGCAGTCCGGGCTGGATCCGACCCAGCGCCTGCAGGAGGAGGCGCTGGCCAACCATCCCGGCGTCGCCCGGCTGATCCTCGACCTCTTCCGCACCCGCTTCGATCCGGCGATCCGCGCGGACGTCGCCACGCGCCGCACGCAAGGCGAGGCGGTGATGACCGAAATCGTCGAGGCGCTGCAGCACGTCGACAGCCTGGACGAGGACCGGGTGCTACGCAGGCTGGCCCTGCTGGTCCAGGCGATCCAGCGCACCAACTACTACCAGCTGGACCCGCACGGCCGGCCCAAGCCCTACATCAGCTTCAAGGTGGCGAGCGGCGAGCTCGCCGACCTGCCGG
>CBJNAS010000248.1:0-5315 GCA_966434565.1 uncultured Phenylobacterium sp. | reverse complement strand
TCGACCTTGCCTGGAACAGGACCTGGGCGCCGGAGAACATGGTCCAGTGGGAGCCCTACTTCCAATCGATCCGCATCTACGACGGCGCGGACCGCCTGGCGTTCGACTACGGGCGGGACCTGCCGGCGAGCGCCGGGCGGGAGCTCGCCTGGATCGACGCCGAGCTGATCGGCCGCGTCCGCGCCCGCGAGCGGGCCCGTGGGCCCTTTGCGCCGCGGTCCGGCCCGAGCGCCACGGTGATCTCCACGCCGATCCAGGAGACCGCCGCCGCCCGGGTCGGCGGGCGTCTCTACCTGTTCACCGCGAGCCTCGTGCAGCCGGACTTCGGCCGGGCCCTGCCGCACCCCCGCGCCCCCGTGGTGATGGCCGCCGCCGAGGTGGACAGCGCCTTGCTGCACAGCCTTTCGGAACCCCTGCTGCTTCCCGGCCTCGTCCTGCAGCCGGCGAACGCCGTGCTGGCGCCCGGCTTCGCGCGCGTGCCCGTGCGCGACGCCCACGGGGCGGTCGCGGCCTGGCTCACCTGGCGGCCGGAGCGGCCGGCGACGGAACTGGCGCGGGCGCTGGCCTGGCCCGCGGCGGGGCTCGGCGCCCTGCTGGCCGCGGGCGTGCTGGCGCTCGCCGCCGTGGAGGCGCGCTATCGCCGCCGGCTGCAGGCGGCCCGCGACCGCGCCGAGGCCGCCTCCGACGCCAAGAGCCGGTTCCTGGCCAACATGAGCCACGAGATCCGCACGCCCCTGAACGGGGTGATGGGCATGGCCCAGCTCCTGAACCAGAGCGAGCTCACGCCGGCGCAGCGCGACCAGCTGGGCGTCATTCTCCGCTCCGGCAAGATGCTGACGGCGGTGCTCAACGACGTGCTCGACATCTCCAAGATAGAAGCCGGCCAGATGGCGCTCGATCCGCACGTCTTCGACCTGGCCGATTGCCTCGAGACCGCGTGCCGGCCGTTCGCCGCCGCGGCCCAGGAGAAGGCGCTGGACTTCGAGATCGCGATCGCGCCCGAGGTGGCGGGCGGCTGGCTGGGCGACGAGGCGCGGATCCGCCAGATCCTGGCGAACCTCTGCGCCAACGCGGTGAAGTTCACGCATGCGGGCGGCGTGCGCGTGCTCGCCGAGGCCGAGGACGGCGGCCTCGCGATCCGGGTGCGGGACAGCGGCATCGGCATCCCCGCCGACCGCCTGGGGAGCCTGTTCCGGGAGTTCTCGCAGGTCGACGCCTCGACCACCCGCACCTACGGGGGAACGGGGCTGGGGCTGGCCATCAGCCGCCGCCTGGCGAGCTTGATGGGCGGCACGCTCACCGTCGAGAGCCGGCCGGGCGAAGGCTCGACCTTCGCGCTCAGCCTGCCGCTCCGGCCTGTCGAGATCGCCGCATCCGCGCAGCCCGATCCGCCGCCCGCTGCGGCCCCGCCCGTCCGGCCCCGACTGCGGGTGCTCGCGGTCGACGACAACGCCGTCAACCGGCGCATCCTCCAGGCGGTGCTCGAGCCGGCCTGCGAAACCCTGGCGCTGGCCTGCGACGGCGTCGAGGCGGTCGAGGCGTTCCGGCTGGACGCCTTCGACGTGGTCCTCATGGATATCCAGATGCCGCGGCAGGACGGGGTGGCGGCGACGCGGGCGATCCGCGCCCTGGAGGCGGAGGCGGGCGCGCCGCGCACGCCGATCCTGGCGCTCACAGCCAATGTCATGACCGAGCAGCTGGCGGAATACGCCGAGGCCGGGATGGACGGCCACCTCGGCAAGCCGATCGACTTCGCCCAGCTGTTCGCCGCCATCGAGCGGGCCGCTCGGGGCGCGCCGAAGCCGGCGGATGCGGACGTCGCGCGCCGCCTCGCGGCGCGGCCGCAATAGCAAGGCCCGCCGAATGGCAATCCGTCATCGCGCGCTCTTCGCCCTCGTCCTGGCGGCGTCGGCCGGGGGCTCCGCCGCCCGGGCGGAGGAGGCGGCCGCTAGCCGCGAGCTCAGCGAGCTCGTGGTCACCGCCAGCCTGCGGCGCGAGGCGCTGGCCTCGGCGCCGGTGAGCGTCACCGCGATCACGCCCGAGGCGCTGCAGCAGGCCCACATCACCCGCCCCGAGGACCTCGTGCGGGAGACTCCCGGCCTGCAATACGACGCCGAGGAGCACGCCTTTTCGATCCGCGGCGTGAGCTCCGAGGCGGGCAGCGCCACCACGGGACTCTACGTCGACGACGTGCCGCTGCAGATCCGGGCGATCGGCTTCATGGCGCAGAGCGCCTTGCCGAGCCTCTTCGACCTCGATCGGGTGGAGGTGATCCGCGGGCCCCAGGGCACCCTGTTCGGCGCCGGCGCCGAAGGGGGCGTGGTGCGCTTCGTGACGACGAAGCCGGTTTTCGGCCAGCCGGACCTGCGGCTGGAGAGCGAGGTTTCCGCAAGCGATGGCGGCGGCGGCTCCTACGCCGCCGGCGCGGCCGGGAACGCCACCGTGCTGCCCGGCTACGCGGCGGTGCGGCTGGGCGCCTGGTATCGGCACGACGGCGGCTGGGTGGACCGGGTCGACACCGTCGACAAGCACGTCACCGACGCCGACGCCAACCGCGGCGACCGGCTCGCGATCCGCGTGACCGGGCTCCTGCAGCCCACGCCTTCGCTTCAGCTGACGCCGATGCTGCTGGTCGAGAGCCGCCGCCAGCACGATACGGACGAGGGCTGGGAGGCGCTCTCCGATCCGGCCGCGGGGGTTTGGCGCAACGCCAACCCGACCGCGCTCGCCGATGACGACCGTTTCACCCTGGCGGCGCTCGGCCTGCGCCAGGACCTCGGCGGCGCGGACCTGGTGGGCGATGTGGGCGTGCTGCGGCGGCGCCAGCGCACCGCTTACGACGGGTCGATGTACAATCTCTCCTGGCTGCAGCAGCAGCTCGATCGTCCGCTGCTGACGCCCACCGGCTTCGACCTGCCGATCCCGCGCTACGCGGCGCCGGCCCCGATCCACAATCGGCAGGACGACGTCACCCTGGAGCTTCGCCTGGAATCCCATCCGGACGGCCTGGTGACCTGGACCGCGGGGGTGTTCCTGCAGCGCAGCCTGCAGGTCAACGAGGGGGCGATCGTCGATCCGCAGTTCGGCGAGCTGAACCTCGCCCTGTTCGGGCCGAATTGGGAGCAGCGGTACAACGGCTATGGCCTGCTGCCCGGCGACCTATCCTACTGGGGTCGGGTCTCGGCCGACGATCGCCAGGCGGCGCTGTTCGGCGAGGCGCGCTGGAGCCTCACGCCGCATCTGCGGCTGATCACAGGCCTGCGGATCGCGCGGACGCGGCTCAGCTTCGTGAACGCCCAGGATGGGCCCTACAACGCGCCGGGGCCCAGCGGCGCCTCGGGCGCGCAGCGCGAGACGCCAGTCACGCCCAAGCTCGGCCTCAGCTGGGAGGACGACGGCCGGCTTCTCTACGTCAGCGCGGCCAAGGGCTATCGCATCGGCGGAGCCAACACGGCCCTGCCGCTGGCCTTCTGCGCCGCCGACCTGCAGCAGCTTGGGCTTGCCGGCACGCCGGTCGCCTACCGATCCGACAGCACCTGGAACTATGAGGCCGGCGCCAAGGGCCACGCCTTCGACCGCCGCCTCGAGCTCGCCGCCAGCGTGTTCCAGATCGACTGGCGCGGCATCCAGCAGAACGTCTACCTCCCTGGCTGCGGCTTCCAGTTCACCGCCAACGCCGGCCGGGCGCGCAGCCGCGGCTTCGACCTGCAGCTGCGGGCGCGGCTTGCGCCGGGCATGAGCGTGGGCGTCGGCGCCGGCTATGTCGATGCGCGCTACGCCGAGACGACCCGCGCCGGCGACGCGGCGGGCGCCCTGCTGCTGGCGGCCAAGGGCGACGCCCTGCCCGGCGCGCCCTGGCAGGTCGCGGTCGACTGGGACTGGCGCTTCTCCGCCGCCGGTCGGCCGGCCTTCCTCGACCTCGGCTACGCCTTCGCCAGCCGCGACCGCCTGGGCCCCGTGCAGGACCCGTTGGCCCAGGCCTACGATCCGCGCCTGCCGCCGAACCGCAGCGCCGACGACCTGCACCTGCGGCTGGGCGTGCGTTTCGACGGGTGGGAGGCGGCGGTGTTCGGCGACAACCTGACGGGCGACCACGCCCCCCTGGTCCGCGCGCACGAGGACCAGGGCACGGACCTTTTCACCATCACCACGCCCCGTCCGCGCACCATCGGCGTCAGCCTGACGCGTGGGATGTGAGTCGCCCGCCTATTCCGCGGCGTGGTCGCCGCTGATCGGCCGCTCGGCCAGTTCGCGCAGGTAACGGCCGTATTCGCTCTTGGCCTGGGCGCGGCCGAGCGCTTCCAGCTGGGCTGCGTCGATCCAGCCCTGGTTGTAGGCGATCTCCTCGATGCAGCCGATGCGCAGGCCCTGGCGCTGCTCGAAGGTGCGGATCAGTTCGCCGGCCTGGATCAGGCTGTCGTGGGTGCCCGCGTCCTCCCAGGCGAAGCCGCGGCCGAGCAGCTCGACGTGCAGTTCGCCGGCCTCCAGGTAGAGCTGGTTGAGCGCAGTGATCTCCAGCTCGCCGCGGGCCGAGCGGGTGAGCGTGCGGGCGAGCTGGCTGGCCCTGCCGTCGTAGAAGTAGAGCCCGGTGACGGCGTAGTTGGACCTGGGCTGGGCCGGCTTCTCTTCGATCGACAGCGCCCGCCCGTCGGGCGTCAGCTCGACGACGCCGTAGCGCTCCGGGTCATGCACCGGATAACCGAACACCGTCGCGCCCTGGTTGCGGGCGTGGGCGTTGCGCAGCATCTGGCCGAAGTTCTGGCCGAAGAAGATGTTGTCGCCGAGGATCATCACGCTGGGCTCTTCGGCCACGAACGCCTCGCCCAGGATGTAGGCCTCGGCCAGGCCCCCGGGGCTCGGCTGGACCACGTACTCGAACCGCACGCCGATCTGCGAGCCGTCGCCCAGCAGGCGCCTGAAGCTCGCCTGGTCCTCGGGCGTGGTGATGATCAGGATCTCGCGCACGCCGGCCAGCAGCAGGACCGACAGCGGATAGTAGATCATCGGCTTGTCGTAGACCGGCAGCAGCTGCTTGGAGGTGGCGAGCGTGAGCGGGTGCAGCCGGGTGCCGGACCCGCCGGCCAGGATGATGCCGCGCCTCATGCGACGCCGGCCTCCGCCAGCGCGCCGAGCTCGGCGAGAAGCTCGGGCAGGGCCTCACGCCAGGGCCGTGGCCGCACGCCGAAGGTCCGTTCCAGCTTGGCGGTGTCGAGTGTCCCGCGCGCCGGCCGTGGCGCGGGCGAGGGGCGGTCGGCGGTGGCGATCGGCTCGACCCGGGGCGCCCTCGCGCCCAGGGCCAGGTCGAGGACGGCCTG
>CBJNAS010000247.1:0-5323 GCA_966434565.1 uncultured Phenylobacterium sp. | reverse complement strand
GCCACCACCGTGGTGCCGCTGATCGCCTCCGACGCCTGGCACCGCGGCGCCTGGAAGACCCGCCGGAAGCGCCGCTGGGCGGACCTGTTCCAGAAGGCCTGACGTCCCGGCAGGTCGCGGCGCGGTCCGCGGCCTCTTCCGGCTCCCCGCGGCCGCGACGACGGATCAACTGGCCAGAGCCCGCTTGCGCCGTCTAGATTTCGGCCTGGGAGGATCCTGAGGCTGATGAGCGCCACAAAGACACTGGCGGAGCGGGTGCTCGCGACGGCCGGCCTGCTCCTGGCCGTGATGATGCAGGCGATCGATTCGACGATCGCCAACGTCGCCTTGCCGCACATGCAGGGGAGCCTGTCCGCCGCCCAGGACCAGATCACCTGGGTGCTGACCTCCTACATCGTGGCCGCGGCCATCGCGACGCCCTTCACCGGCTGGCTGTCGATGAAGATCGGCCGCAAGCCCGTGTTCCTGTTCTCGATCGTACTGTTCGTCAGCGCCTCGGTGCTGTGCGGCGTGGCCCAGAACCTGCCGGAGATGGTGATCTTTCGCCTGATGCAGGGGGTGGCCGGGGCGGGCATGATGCCGCTGTCCCAGGCCGCGCTGCTCGACATCTGGTCGGCGGAGGCGATGCCGACCGTCATGTCCTTCTGGAGCGCCATGATCATGGTGGGCCCGCTGCTGGGCCCGACCCTCGGCGGCTTCCTGACCGAGCATCTCAACTGGCGCTGGGTCTTCTACATCAACGTGCCGATCGGCGCTGCGGCGCTCGTCCTGGTCCACACCATGCTCGAGCCCGACCCCGGCGGACGCCAGCGCCCGTTCGACTTCCTGGGCTTCGCGGCCCTGGTGCTGTTCTCCGGCGCGACGCAGCTGATGGCCGACCGCGGCCCCAGCCTCGACTGGTTCGACTCCCGCGAGGTCTGCATCGAGGGGATCATCGCGCTCTGCGGCCTCTACGTCTTTATCGCCCAGACCCTGACCGCCAAGCACCCCTTCTTCCACCGCGACGTGCTCAGCGACCGCAACTTCGTGACCTGCACCACGCTGAACTTCTTCATCGCCGTGATGCTCTATTCCACCAATGCGCTGATCCCCTCGTTCATGCAGAATCTGCTGGGCTATTCGGCGATGCAGAGCGGGGCGGCGAGCATGTACCGGGGCCTGGGCTCGATCACCGCCTTTCTGATCGTGCCGTGGCTGGCGCGACACTTCAAACCGAGGCCCACCGTCACGCTCGGGCTGCTGCTGGCCTTTCTGGCGCTCTGGCGGATGGGCCACTTCGACCTCTCCATGACCGCACGCGAGATCCGCATCTCCGGCTGCCTGCAGGGCCTGGGCATGGGGCTGATGTCCAATCCGCTGGCGGTGCTGAGCTACGCCACCATCGACCAGAAGCACCGCACCGAGGCGGCGGTGTTCAGCAACGTGACCCGCACCCTAGGCTCCAGCCTGGGCATCGCCGCCCTGCAGGCCATGCTGATCCAGCAGAGCGCCTTGGCCCACGAGCGGCTGGCCGCAGGCCTGGCGCCGTCCGACCCGGTGATCCGCTGGACCCTCCCGCACATGTTCGAGGGCGCCGCCGGAAGCTTGGAGGCGCTCAACGCCGAGGTCACCCGTCAGGGCTCGATGATGGCCTACGACTCGGTCTTCAGCTGGATGGCGCTGTTCAGCCTGGTGCTGCTGCCCCTGCTGCTGATCCTGCGCCCCGCCCGCCGCAGGTCGGAAGAGGTGGAGATGCTGGAGGCGGCGGAGGCTTGAGGCCGCGCCGCTGGGGGCGTTCAGTCCCTCAAATTCCCGCGTACCACTCGTAGCCGGCGCGGTCCTCCCAGAAGCCGCCCTTGCCGCGGCCGATGTGGGCGAAGTCGGCGACCGCTTCGAGGCGCATGACATACTTGGCCTGCTTGTAGCCGAGCTGGCGCTCGACCCGCAGGCGGAGCGGCGCGCCATGCGCCACCGGCAGGGGCGCGTCGTTCATGGCGTAGGCCAGCAGGGTTTGCGGGTGGTAGGCGTCGATCAGGTCGATGCTTTCGTAGTACTGGCCCGTGCCGTCCAGCGTCTGCTCGAAGGCGTCGGCGCAGTGGAAGACGATGTAGCGCGCCTCTCGCTTCAACCCGGCCTGGTCGAGCAGCGGCCCCAGCCTGGCGCCCGTCCACTTGGCGATGTCGGACCAGCCCTCGACGCAGTCGTGACGGGTGATCTGGGTGCGCGCGGGCAGGGCGCGCAGTTCCGCCAGGCCCAGCGCCAGCGGCCGCTCGACCAGGCCGTCCACCACCAGCTTCCAGTCGGCGAAACCGGCGTCGCGATGGGCCACGTAGTCCGCAGCGTCCGGGTTGGTGGAGCCGTTGGCCCGGAAGTCCCTGGAGACGTCGGCCTCGGCGAACTCCTGGGCCAGCGCCTTGCGGTCGACCAGCAGGCGCTGGGCGCGGCGGGTCAAGCCCTCGGCGCGGAAGAGGACATCGCGGCCCTCGGCGCTTCCGCTGATCCGGTCGCAGGCGGCGAGCCAGAGACCGGCCAGGCTGGCGCCGGCGCCCTTCAGCCAGCCGCGGCGGTTTGCGGCGCTCATGCGGCGTCTCCTTCGACCTTGATGGCGTAGCGGCCGGTGATCATCGAGCGGATGTTGTTCCAGGCGCCCGAGGCCACGACCATGACCAGGTGGACGATGACGAACAGCACGATCAGGCTGGCGCAGACGAAGTGGATCGAGCGCGCCGACTGCCGGCCGCCGAACAGGTCCACCAGCCAGGGAGCGGCCGCGTCGATCCCCGGCGACATGGTCAGCCCCGTCGCCACCATCAGCGGCAGCAGCATGAGCGCCACCAGCAGATAGGCCCCCTTCTGCAGCACGTTATAGTGCTTGGCCGCCTCGCCCTTCGGGAACTGCAGCCGGGCGTGGGTGACCACCTCGTGCCAGAGATGCCCGAGCTTCAGCTCTTCGCGCCTGGGCCAGAGGTCGCGGCGGATGTGGCCGCCGATCAGCCCGCTCGCCAGGTAGACGAAGCCGTTGATCACGAACACCCAGGCGAAGAAGAAGTGCCAGCGGCGCCCGGTCGCCAGTTCCCTCCAGCTCGGCGCCGTCGCCCAGGCCGGAAAGGCGCGGGCTTCGCGCGCCCCTGGCCTGCCCGACCAGCCCAGCACACCGGTGGTGTCGAAGGGGTGGCCGGCGAGCCGGGTCACGCCGACCGGCTGGCCGCCGCGCTCGGCGACGCCGATCTCCAGCCACGGTCGCTCGAAGTTCGACTTCGGTCCCCAGTAGAGCGCCGCATGGGCGTTGAAGATCTGCAGCCCGCTCATCAACAGCAGCGAGAGCGCCACCACATTGATCCAGTGGGTGAGCCGCGTGACCGCCGAGTGCCGCGGCACGAGCACCTTGGTCGTCATCCTCTCGCCTCCTCCCGGGTCCGCACGCCTGCCTTGCCACAGCATACGACAGCCGACGCGGTCCGGATGCGCGGAACGCAAAGACGCCCTCGAACTTTTCCCCGCGGCGATCCGGACCAGTGACGAGGAGACAGTCCATGGCCGACGAACGTGAAGGAACCGGCGCGCCGCCGCCCTCCCCGGCCGACCGCGACACGATCCAGTCCGGCGGCCGCGAAGCCAACGCCGCCCGGCCGCTGAACGCGGCGCCTGACGAGGGCGGGCCCGAGCGCTATCCGGCGGTCGACCAGAGCGATGCGGTCGAGCGGACCAGCCGCCCAGGCGCTCCCGCCGACGAGCCGCGCAGCTTCGATCCCTCGGCGGACGCGCCGACGCCGCGCGAGGGCCCGGCTGACGGCGGCGCGCCCGCGGGCGACGGCCGCCTCGGCCCCGCCGGCGATCCCGCCGAGGGAAAGCGGTAGCGGGGGGAAGGCGCCGGCCCTAATCTCCGCCGCGGACGGGGGGACGCGCCGTGGGGAACGGGATCGAGGTCTGGCGGGGCAGCGTGGCGGCCTGGGAGTGCGACTCCATGGGCCACCTGAACATCGGCTTCTATGTCACCAAGGCCATGGAGGCCCTGGTCGGCCTGGCGGCGGAGCTCGGCATGCCCGGCGCGTTCGCGCCGCACGCCGAGGCGACCCTGGTCATGCGCGAGCAGCACATCCGCTTTCAACGCGAGGCTCACGTCGGCGCCCGGCTCCACATCGAGGCCGGCGTGCTGGAAATCACCGAGGACGAGGCGCGCCTGCTGTTCCTGATGCGTCACGACAGCGGCGAGATCGCCGCGACCTTCCAGATGCTGGTGGCGCACGCGACCGCCCGCGACGGCCGCCCATTCCCCTGGCCGGCCTGGGCCCGCGAGCGCGCCCGAAGGCTGGCGATCGAAGTTCCGGAGAAGGCCGGGCCGCGCAGCATTCCCCTGGGTCCGGTCGAGAGCCAGGGGGACCTGCCGCGCGCGCTGGAGCTGGGGCTGAAGCGCACGGGCCTGGGCGCGATCCTGCCGCAGGAGTGCGATCCTTTCGGCCGCATGCGGGCCGAGACGCTGATGGCGCGCATCTCCAATTGCGTGGCCCACCTGATGTCCGACGTGCTGAAGACCGTTCCCGGCGAGAGGGTCGGCGGGGTGGCCCTGGAATACCGGCTGGTCTTCCTGGCTTGGCCCAGGCTGGGCGACCGCTTCGAGATCCGCTCGGGCTTCTCCGGGGCCGAGCCCCGGCTGCGCCGCCTGGTCCATTGGTTCCTGGACCCGGCGAGCGGACGTCCCTGGGCCGCGACGGAGGGCGTGGTCGCGGCCTTCGACCTGGAGACGCGCAGGATGATCGTGCTGGGCGAGAAGGACCTCGTCCCCTGGATCCCGCTCGTGACGCCGGGCCTTTCGATTTGACGGGCCTTTCGATTTGACGGGACTTTCGATCTGAAGCGGATGAGCGCCGGAGGACAGCGATGCAGACCCTGGCCACCATCGGTTACGAGAGCGCCACTCAGGACGAGGTGATCGGCAAGCTCAAGCGGGCCGGCGTGGAGGTGCTGATCGACGTGCGCGCGATCGCCGCGTCGCGCCGGCCGGGCTTCTCCAAGGGCGTGCTGTCGGCCAGCCTGGAAGCCGCGGGGATCGCCTATGTGCACCTGCGCGCGCTCGGCACGCCGAAGGCCGGGCGCGACGCCGCCCATCACGGCCGCACCGCCGAGATGCACGCCATCTACGACGTTCATCTGCGCGAGCCCGCCGCCCAGCTGGAGCTCGCCCGCGCCACCGCGATCGCCGCCGAGCGCAAGGCCGCCCTGCTCTGCTACGAGGCCGACGCCCACCGCTGCCACCGGGAGATCGTCGCCGGCCGCATCTGCGGCGAGCTGGGCTGCGAGGTGGAGAACCTATAGCTAATTCACAGATTTACGCGGAACGCCCCCT
>CBJNAS010000246.1:0-5332 GCA_966434565.1 uncultured Phenylobacterium sp. | reverse complement strand
GACGTGCAGCTGAGCTTCGCGTTCCGCACCGGCCAATCCGGATGACAGGAGACAGCCATGGCCAAAGGCCAGAAGAGATCCAACCGGGAGGCGCGCAAGCCGAAGCAGGCTAAGCCCAAGCCTCCGGCCAGTTCGCGCTCGTTCCTCGGCTCGCTGGACAGACCCGCCGCCGGCCGCTCTGCAGCGCCTAAACGGGCGCGTCGGTGAGCCTTTCCTCCTGGTTCCGCACGGGCGTCGCGATCAGGGAGGCCGAGGTCAGGGCCGAGATCTGGCGGCGGGGTACGCGCCACCTCGGCTGGCCTCTCGAAGGCGCCCTCGATGAGCTCACGCCGGATTTTCCCTCCGGCCCGCGCTCAGCTGCTGCGCGCCTGTGCGCAGAAGCTGCAACGGCCGTGAAGGCGCCTCCTGACACTCACACTGCGCCGCCTGCCGCCGCGGCTGAGCCGGTACAGAACTATGCCGACGTGCTCGCGGCCTTCGAAGCACGCCGCAGAATGAAAGATGACCTTCTCCTGCGAAAAATGGCTCAGCCGCTGGAACCGATGAATTCGGCGATCGTGAAACGGGGTTAGTTCTGCCTCCGTTCCTCATCCCATGATCATCGCCTTGGGACGCAGGCCAGCATATATTGAGACATGCAAAGTCACGCCCAAATCCTCAAGCGCTGGCACGATCTGAGGATGATGCTTATCCAGCAGCTGGACATGTTCGAAACGGGCGCCCTCACCCTGCTAGGAATCGCTCGCGCTTGAATGTCCACCGATCGTTGATCGCTCCGTCAGGCGGATCAGCAAGGCTGGAAGCTCTGCGAGCGGCACGACGAAGTCCGGGTGATCTATCGCCAGAGCCCGGCACGGCATGTCCGGCGCCATGGCCTCTGCCGGGTTTTGAACGACGCCAATCCCGCCCGCGCCTTTGATTGCGCGGAGGCCTTCAGCTCCATCGCTATCGCGGCCGGTGAGCACGACTCCGAGGCAAGTTGATTCAGCCGCGCTGCAGGACCGCGGCAAAGAAGCCGTCGGTGTCGTGGCGCGCGGGGGTCAGCGACAGGTAGTCCGGATGCGTCGAGTCGGTGAGCTGCGGCGCAGCCTCGGCCAGCCGCACGACATGAAAGTCCGGATGCGCGGCGATGAAGGCTTCGACCTGCGCCTCGTTTTCCTCGGGCAGCATGGAGCAGGTGGCGTAGACGAGCCGTCCGCCCGGCTTCACCAGCCGCGCGGCGCTGGCAAGTATCCCTGCCTGCAACGGCAGCAGGGCGTCGAGCCCGCCGCCCTCAGCGCGCCAGCGCGCATCGGGATTGCGCCGCCAGGTTCCGGTTCCGCTGCAGGGGGCATCCACCAGCACGCGATCGAAGCCGCCCTTGTGGCGCTTCACCCAACGATCCCTTTCGCTGGCCAGGAGCCGGGTCTGGATGTTGTGCAGCCCTGCGCGCCGGAAACGCTCGGCGCCGCGCTTGAGCCGGCTCTCCAGGACGTCGCAGGCGACGATGTGGCCCCTGTTCGCCATCTGGGTGGCGATCGCCAGGGTCTTGCCGCCCGCGCCGGCGCAGAAGTCGACGACGCGCTCGCCTGGCCGCGCGTCGACCAGCATGGCGACGAGCTGCGAGCCCTCGTCCTGGATCTCAGCCTCGCCGTTTCGCAGCATCGGCAGGCGGGCCAGCGAGGGGCGCTCGCTCACGCGCACGCCCCAAGGCGCCATGCGACAAGCCTCCGCCTGCAGGCCGAGATCGCGCAAGGCGCCCAGCACGGCCTCCCGCGTGGACCGGAGCGGATTGACGCGCAGATCGAGCCCGGCCGGCGCCAGCAGCGCCGCCATCTCGCGCGGAAAGGAGTCGCCGAAGCGGCGACGCAAGGGGCCGTGCGCCCAGGCGGGACATTCCGCGCGCACCGCTTCCGGCATGGCCGGATGATCCACCGAGCAGCCCTGCAATCGCACCAGCAGGCTGCGCTCCGGCTCCGTCAGCACCGCCGGGGCGAATCTCGCACCTCTGAACAGGCTCTGGACCTGATCGCGCGTCTTGCCCCCGCCAAGCGCGAGCCAGGCCAGCAGCCGATCGCGGGGCGCGCCCGGGCGTCCGTGCTTCGCCAGCCACCAGTTCAGCCGCGCGTGATGTCGCAGCAGCGCATAGAGCAAACTGGAAATCTGGCCGCGATCCTCGTCGCGGATATGGCGCCGGGCCCGAAACCAGGCCGACACCACGGCGTCGGCGGGACGCGGGACGCTCTCGACCTCGTGAAGCAGCTCGAGAGTGGCTTGCAGGCAGGCGGCGGGCGTCACGCAGAGACGTCAGGCTGAGAGAGCGCGGACCTAAACGTCTTCTGCGTCGGCGTCCACGCAATTGTGGCGTCTCCAGCGCGGCCGTGGGGCCTGCGGGACGGGCAGAAGAAAAGGCCGCGCTTGTCGCGCGGCCAAGTCGATAGTTGGGAGGAATGCGCCCAAAAGACGCGATAAAGTTCTGCAATCTCGTCCGAACCAGAGCAACACGAAGCAGCAGATCCATTCGATCCATCAGACCCGTGATGGGCCGGACGATTGACCCATGCCGGCGTCAATTCTTTCCACGAATGTGCACCACCGCGTCAGGCTGACCGACCATCGATTTCACAGGCTCCGCTCCCTTGGGAAGCTCTTTGCGTCCATGCTCGCGAAGCGCGGACCCGCGTCCCCAAAAGAGCCGCGCCGGGCAGGCGCGGCAGTTGGTTTTCGCAAGGTGCGCCCGTGAGAGCGCCCCTCCACTCTCCGGCATCGACAATCGCGCGCAATCTCTTGCGCCGCGAAGGAGCCATCCATCACATCGGCGCTGAGTTCTCGCCGGACCGCCCGCCAATCCGCGATCCGGACACTTGTCGATCAGCCTCCGCCCGCCGCTCTCAGCTCCCGGCGGCCTGCGCGGCCGCCACCGCGGTGTCCATCTCGTCGAGGCCGCTCGACGGCACGGCGTACCGGGAGCGGTCGTCTATTTCGGCCAGGTGCTGGGCCAGCTCCTCCAGGCTCGGCGCGACCGGGCCGGGCTTGAACCAGCCCTCGGTCAGGCCGACGAAGATCCGCGAATATTTGCCCCCCAGAACGGAATACATGTTCTGCGAGGTGTCGCAGGCGCGGCTCGCCAGATAGCAGGCCATGGTCGCGGTGAAGCTCGGATCCATGCCCTGGCGATAATGCCGCGAGCGCTGGCCGGCTGCGGCCAGGAAATCCGCGTCGGGGCGCACGTCTCCGGGCTTCCCGCCAAGCCGGCCGCCGATGGCGTTGGGAAAGAGGCAGTTCACCGCGACGCCCTCGGGCGCCTCCTGGGCGATGACGTTCATCAGTCCGATCATCGCGGTCTTCGCCGCGCCGTAATTCGCGCGCACCGGATTGCCGAAAATCCCGGACTGCGAGCTGACGAGGACGATACGGCCGTAACCCTGCCTGGCCATCTCGCGATAGGCCGGCTGGGTCACGAAGAAGGCGCCCTTGACGTGCACCGCCAGGACCGCCTCGATGTCCTCGGCGGTCAGCTCGCCGAAGCGCCGGTTGCGCTGGTTGCCGGCGTTGTTGATCACCGCGTCGACACGGCCGAAGGCGTCCAGGGCGGCGCGCACGATCGCCTCGCCGCCGGCTTCGGTGGCCACGCTGTCGTAGTTGGCGATCGCCGTGCCGCCGGCCTTGCGGATTTCGTCCACGACCCGGTCGGCGTAGTCGGCCGAGGTCCCCTCCCCGGTGGTCGAGCCGCCGAGGTCGTTGACCACGACGGCCGCGCCACGCTCCGCCAGGGTCTTGCAGAAGACGGCGCCGAGGCCGCCGCCGGCGCCCGTGACGACCGCCACCTGCCCACGGAAATCGATTGCCTTCATCGCGGCTCCTTCGTGCGCTGGAATGCGGCCGTCAGGCGGGGCCCTGGGGGAAGCGCCGGTCGAAGACGCTTTCGGCGATCCGGTTGAGCAGAATCTCGATCGCGCCGCCGGCGATCATCCAGCCGCGTGTCCGGCGCAGGCAGTATTCGACTAGGCCGTCCTCGCTGTAGCCGGCGCCGCCCATGATCTGCATGGCTTCGTTCGCGCACTCGAAACCGGCCCGGTTGCAGGCGGTCTTCGCGATCGCCGTCTCCTCAGGCGAAGGGAAGCCCGCGTCGGCGTTGGTCGCGGCGCGGTAGAGCAGCAGCTGGGCCGCGTCGAGCTTGATCTTCATCTCCGCGAATTTCCACTGCAGGCCCTGGAATTCGCACAGGTGACGGCCGAACTGCTTGCGGGTCTTGGCGTGCTCGACGGCCTGGTTGAAGGCGTAGCGGCCGAGCGCCAGGCTGCGCGCGGTGTTGCCGATCCGCTCGACGTTGAAGCCGGCCATCTGCTTCTTGAAACCGCCGGGTCCGAGAAGAACCTTCTCCTTCGGCACATACACGTTGTCGAAGAAGAGCGGGTTCCACTCCTCGCCGGACATGAAGCGCACCGGCTTGCCGAAGGTGAAGCCCTCCTGGCCACGCTCGATCAGCACCGAGCCGATGTTCCCGGTCCCCGGGCCGTAGCGGACGTAGACGAGAAACACGGTCGCGTGCAGGCCGTGCGTGGTGAAGATCTTCTGGCCGCTCACACGGAAGCCGTCGCCGTCCGGCGTGGCCGTCGTCGTGAGCTCGGTCACCGCCGAGCCCGCGCCCGGCTCCGTCATGGCCACCGCGATCAGCCCGTCGCCGCGAAGCAGCGGGGCCAGGTAATCCCTCTGCTGCTGCTCGCTGGCGAACTGCGCGAAGGTGCGGATCGCGCCGAAGTTGCCGGCCTGCACGACGTCGGCGGAGCGCGGACAGACCGCCGCCACCTGCTCGATGGCGATGACCGCGTCCATCAGGCTCCCGCCGAGGCCGCCCTTCTCCTCCGGCACGGTGATTCCGAGCAGTCCCTGGGCGGCCATGTCGCGCGCGACGTCCCACGGATACTCGTCCGAATGCGCCCGCGCCAACGCGTCCTTCGCCAGGCGCCGCTGGGCGAAGGCGGCGACGGAATCGCGGAACAGTCGTTGTTCTTCCGAAAGCTCGAAATTCATGTCTGGTCTCGTCCGGCGGAGCGGTTGATCGGCGCATAATGCAAGCCCCGCCGTCTCGCGAAGCGCCGAGCGCGCCTCGCGGCCCACCCTACACAAGTGCGATGACTGACCGGCCGTCAGGGCGGCTGGATTGACACTCCCGCCGACGAAATCCTTGCTGTCCGCGAAGGATCAAGGCTTTCGCGCGCCAGCTGCTGGCCGAGCAGCACCGCCCCACCCCGGCGCCCTGGCGCTCGCCAGCTTGCGGCGCCCTTGTCCAGCCGGTTGCCGGTCCCGTTCGGCGTCAGCATCTTCCCGCGGGAAATCTTCAAGTGCCCGA
>CBJNAS010000245.1:0-5345 GCA_966434565.1 uncultured Phenylobacterium sp. | reverse complement strand
AACCCGCTGAAAAGCTTGGCAGGTCGCACTTGGAAATGGAATCCACCCGGCTACAAGTACTTCTCGCCTAAGGAAGATTATCAGAAATAGAACAGCCGGGCCCCGCAGCGGGTGACGCGCTCCGCCCGCGAGCGCGGCGGCTTTCCATCAGGCGGCGTTGTGAGATGATGAGCCAGAGTCGGCTGGTCCAGCGCGAATCTGCGCCTGGGCATGAAGTTCGTCTCCCAAGGCCTGGATTTTCGTACTGAAACGCCCCACGACATCCGACAGCGCCCCCGACAAGGCCCGGGCCGACCGCCAGGCCGCGGCCGAGCCGCCGCGACTCGAGGCCGCGGACTATCAGTCGCTGGGCGAATTCCGCCGTGCGATGCGCGACTTCCTGGCGTTCAGCGAGGAAAGCGCCCGCGAGCAAGGCGTCACCTCCCAGCAGCACCAGGCGCTGCTCGCCATCAAGGCGCACGTCGGGCCCGAGCCGATGAGCATCGGCGAGCTGGCCGACAGCCTGCTGATCAAGAACCACAGCGCCGTCGGCCTGGTCGCCCGGCTGGTGGAGCGCGGCCTGGTGCGCCGGCGCGCCTCCGAGGCCGACCGGCGGCGCGTGCTGCTGACGCTTGAGCCGCGCGGCGAGGACGTGCTGGCGCGCATCTCCGGCAACAACATCGGCAAGCTGGCGGTGGCGGCCAAAAGCCTGCGCCGGGTCTTGGCCACGCTGCGCAAGCTGGAGAACGCCCAAGGCGCCAAGGGCGAAGCGGACGAGGCCTGAACGTCAGGCGGCCCGGGGCGGCAGGACGATCTCGCCGCGGGCGATCCGCTGCAGGGTCTCGACGAAGAAGCCGGGCTCGGCGGCGCGCACCCGCGCCTCCAGCGTCTCCGGCGTGTCGCCTGGCGCGATCGGCACGACCTGCCGGGCTACCGCGGCGCCGTGGTCGTATTCCTCGTCAACCAGATGAATGACGACGCCGCTCTCGGGGGCGCCGGCCGCCAGCACCGCCTCGTGCACGCGCCGGCCGTACATCCCCTCACCGCCGAACGCAGGCAGGGGGCCCGGGTGGATGTTGAGGATGCGCCCCGCATAGCGCGCCAGGGTCGCCGGCCCGATGCGGCGCAGGTAGCCGGACATGACGATGAGCTCGACGCCGTGCGCGGCCATGGCCTCGGCGATCCGCGCGTCGGCGCCGTCCGGATCGGCCTGGGTCGGCACGCAGAGCGCCGGCACCCCGTGCTCGCGCGCGAAGTCGAGCGCCGGCGCGCTCCTGTTGTTGGAGACCATCAGCCGTGCCTCGCCGGCCAGTTCGCCGGCCTCCAGGGCGCCCACGATGGCGCGCGCGCTGGAGCCCGATCCAGAGGCCAGGAATCCGATGCTCAGAGCTTGAGAACTCAAGGAAATTCCGTTCCGAGCTGATGCGTCAGGCGAAGCCCGTCCCAGGCGGGCTCGACGCCCGGCGGGAGCTCGGCGGCGAGCTTCGCATAATCCAGGTCGATATGCATGTTGGTGAGGATCGCCCGCCTCGGCTTGACCCGCTCGATCCATTCCAGGGTCCGCTCCAGGTGCGCGTGCGTCGGGTGCGGCCGATAGCGCAGGGCGTCGACGATCCAGACGTCGAGCCCCTGCAGCGCCGCGAACGCCGGCTCGTCGAGGTCCACCAGGTCGCTGGAATAGGCCACCCCGCCGAAGCGGTAGCCGACCGAGCGCACCTCCCCATGGTCCTGGTCGAAGGTGACGACCGGGATCGGCCCAGAGGGGCCGTCGACGCTCCAGGCCTGATCGTGCGCCGGCAAACGCCTGGCCTCGCAGATCGCCGGATAGCCGCCCTGGCCTTCGAAGATGTAGCCGAACCGGGCCATCATCGTGGCGTAGGTCGCCTCGTCCATGAAGGTGTGGATGCGCCGGCCGCGGCTGCGCAGGAAGAAGGCGCGCACGTCGTCGAGCCCATGCACCTGGTCGGCATGGTCGTGGGTGAGGAGGACAGCGTCGATCCGCTTGATCCCGGCCACGGCGCTCTGCATCCGGAAGTCGGGCGAGGTGTCGACCACGAGGGTGGTCTCCTGGTCCGGCCCCTGCCCCGGCCCTTGCCGCCGCACCAGCAGCGAGCAGCGGCTGCGCAGGTTCTTCGGATTGGCCGGATCGCAGGCGCCCCAGTCTCCGTCGGCGCGCGGCACGCCGCCGGAGGAGCCGCAGCCCAGGATGGTGATCTCCAGCACCCCGCTCATGGGCCAAACGCCCCCTCCGTCTCGGCGCTCACGCGCCGATCCACCTCCTTCGCTTCGCGGTGGAGGATCTGGAGCGCCAAGATGCTCCCCCGCAGAGCGGGGGAGCTGTCGCCGAAGGCGACTGAGGGGGCGTTCCGACCGGGCCCGCTCATTGGCGCGGAATCCGGTCGAAGACGGCGAAGAAAGCGTCCTCGGTGCGCGCCTCGGCCTCCCTGAGGCTCCAGCCGCGGATCTCCGCCAGCTTCTCCAGCACCTTGGGCAGCATGGCCGGCTCGCAGCGGCGGCCGCGGTAGGGGACCGGCGCCAGATAGGGGCAGTCGGTCTCGACCATGATGCGATCACCGGGCATGTCGCGGACCAGGGCGCGGACATCCTCCGCGGTCTTGAAGGTGGCGATGCCGGAGACCGAGAACCAGGCGCCCAGCGCCGCCGCGCGGCGCGCCAGCTCCGCCCCGGAGGTGTAGCAGTGCATCAGGATGCGGAACGGCCCGCGGGCGTATTCCGCCTCCAGGATCTCGGCCATGACCTGGTCGGCCTCGCGGGTGTGCACGACCAGCGGCAGGCCGGTCTGGCGCGCCGCCGCCACATGGGCGCGGAACACCTTGGCCTGCACCTCGCGCGGGCTGAGGTCGTAGTGGAAGTCGAGGCCGCACTCGCCGATCCCCACCACCCGCGGATCGGCGGCGAGCGCGATGAGACGCGCGGCCGTGAGCTCCGGATCCTCCTTGGCCTCGTGCGGATGGGTCCCCACGGTGCACCAGATGTCCGGGTGGCGGGCCACCTGGCGCACCGCCTCGAAATTTGAGACCCGGTCGCAGATGTTGACCATCAGCCGCACGCCGGCCGCCAGGGCGCGGGAGATCACCGCCTCGCGGTCCGCCTCGAAGGCCGGCGCGTGCAGGTTGACGTGGCTGTCGATCAGCATCGGGCTTTTCGCTCTAGGCGGGCTCAGGCGCGCGCGGCCTGCCGCAGCTCCGTAAGCGCCGTGAACAGGGCGTCGGTTCGGTCGAGGTTCAGCGCCTCCACCTCACGCGGCAGGCGCTGCAGCGTCTCCCACGCCTGGGCCCAGCGATCAAGCGCCCCCTGCCCGCGGCCCGGTGCTTGGGCTGCGCGGTCGACCACGAGGGTGCGCACCCGCTCGGCCAGCCGCTCGAACAGCAGGTTGAACTGGGCCTGCCCCTCCCCGCCTCGGAAACGGTCAGCGAGGGATAGCGCCATGGCCTCGTCGAACGTGGGCAAGTCGGACAGCAGCTCGCGCGCGGCGTCGTCCAGGGCGATGGCCTGGGCGGCGGCGAGCGCCAGCGCCCGCCCCGGCGCGCCGCCGGCCATGCGCGAAAGCCGGAGCGCCGCCTCCTCGCTGACCTCGGCGCGGGCGCGCACGAAGGCCGCGGCGGGCTCCAGGCCCAGCGGCGCGAACGCCAGCCGCCGGCAGCGCGAGCGGATGGTCGAGAGCAGCCGCCCCGGCGAATGGGTCACCATCAGCAGCACGCCCTTGGCCGGCGGCTCCTCCAGGGTCTTGAGCAGGGCGTTGGCGGCGTTGACGTTGAGGTCGTCGGCGGCGTCGACGATGGCCACCCGGTGCGGCGCGCTGGCGGGCGACTTGGAGAAGAATTCCGAGAGCCGCCGCGCGTCGTCGACCGGGATCACCTTGCGCGGCTTGCCGTCGTCTCCGACGCGCTCCAGCACCAGCAGGTCGGGATGCGCCCGGCCCATCACCTGGCGGCTCACCGGATGAGCCGGGTCGGCGCCCAGCAGGCCGTGCTGCGGCGCGGCTGGCGCGCCCAGCAGCCGCCGTGCGGCGCGATAGGCGAAGGTTGCCTTGCCCACGCCCTCCGGGCCGGTCAGCAGCCAGGCGTGATGCAGGCGCCCCCGCGCGCGGGCCGCCTCGAAAGCCTGCTCCGCGGCCTCGTGGCCCTCAAGCTCAAAGACTTCCCGTGGGTGCGGAACGTCCAGCTCAGCCATGGAGGCCGAGCCTGTCCGCCACCGTGTTCCAGACCGCCGCCTCGACGGCCTCGATCGAGCCGGCGGCGTCGATCAGGGCGCAGCGTTCCGGCTCGGCGCGGGCGATGGCGAGGAAGCCTTGCCGCAGGCGCTCATGGAAGGCCAGGCCCTTGGATTCGAATCGCAGCTCGCCGCCCCGCGCGTGCGCGCGGTCGAGCCCCGCCTGCGGCGGCAGGTCGAACACCAGGGTGAGGTCAGGCCGTGTCGCGCCCAGCACCTGGTCCTCGAGCGCGGCGATCAGGGCCGGATCCGTCCCGCCGCCGGCGCCCTGGTAGGCGCGGGTGGAGTCGGCGAAGCGGTCGCACACCACCCAGGCCCCGCGGGCCAGCGCCGGGGCGATCACCCGCTCGACGTGGTCGCGCCGGGCCGCGTACATCAGCAGCGTCTCGGTCACCGGGCTCCAGCGATCGGCCGCGCCGTTGAGCACCAGCGCGCGGATGGCCTCCGCGCCCGGCGAGCCGCCCGGCTCTCGGGTGGCGACCACCTCCAGGCCACCGGCGCGCAGCCGCGCGACCAGCCGCGTGAGCTGGGTGGATTTCCCCGCCCCCTCGCCGCCTTCGAATGTGATGAACCGCCCGCGCGTCACGCCCGCAAGATGGCGGGTTCGCCGGCAAAGTCCAGCGGCCAGACCGCCCTGGGCGGGGCCGCCTCAGGAGGGGCCGACCACCACGGCTTCGGCGAAGCCCGCCTCGGCGGCGCGCTGGCGCAGGTTGTAGGTCTGCAGCATGTCGACGGTCCCGGGCAGGACCACGCGGTAGAGGGTGGAGGCGCCGCGCTGCACGGGCTCGACCGACGCCGCGCCCACGCCCGCCAGCCGCGCGGCCACGCTACGCGCGCGGGCCTCGTCGCTGAAGGCGCCGATCTGCACGCGGTAGAGGCGACCGCGCGCCGCCGAGGCGCCCGGGACCGCCGGCAGCATGTCCAGCCGGGGCCTGCGGCTCGGCGATGAGGTGAAGCTCGACCGCTCCGCCGACTCAGACGCAGCGTAGGGCTGGGCGGTCTCCATCCCAGCCTCGGGCTCGGCCGCCGCGCGCGGCAGGTAAGCTCCGCCCGCGCTGGCGCTGGCGTATTCGCTGCGTGCCGCGAGCCGCGCCTTCGCCTGGGCCATGCGCTACACAGCCCCCGGCCCCGGG
>CBJNAS010000244.1:0-5357 GCA_966434565.1 uncultured Phenylobacterium sp. | reverse complement strand
TCGCGCCGCGCCTGTCGTTCTTCTGGAACGCCGGCATGAACGTCTTCATGGAGATCGCCAAGCAGCGCGCGGGCCGCATTCTCTGGGCCAAGCTCATGAAGGAGAACTTCGACCCGAAGGACGCGCGCTCGCTCTCCCTGCGCGCCCACACCCAGACCTCGGGCTGGAGCCTGGCGGCGCACGACGTCTTCAACAACGTCGCCCGCACCGCCATCGAGGCGTTCGCCGCCACCAGCGGCCAGACCCAGAGCCTGCACACCAACTCGCTGGACGAGGCGCTGGCGCTCCCCACCGACTTCTCCGCCCGCATCGCCCGCAACACCCAGCTGTTCATCCAGCTGGAGAGCGGCCAGACCCGGGTGATCGACCCATGGGGCGGCTCCTTCTACCTGGAGCGGCTGACCGCTGATCTCGCGGCGCGCGCGCTCGACCACATCGCCGAGGTCGAGGCCCTGGGCGGCATGACCAAGGCCATCGAGGACGGCCTGCCCAAGCGCCGCATCGAGGAGGCCTCGGCCCGGACCCAGGCGCGCATCGACTCGGGCGAACAGAGCGTGGTCGGCGTCAACCGCTACAAGCCCGAGACCGCCGACGAGATCCCGGTGCTGAAGGTCGACAACTCCGCCGTGCGCGAGCGCCAGCTCGAAAAGCTGAAGAAGCTCAAGGCCGAGCGCAATCCGGAAGCCGTGCGCCAGGCGCTGGAGGCGCTGACAAACGGCGCCGCCGGCAAGGCCAACCTGCTGGAGCTCTCGGTCGCCGCCGCCCGCGCCCAGGCCACCGTTGGCGAAATCTCCGATGCGCTCGAGAAGGTGTTCGGCCGCCACAAGGCCAACGCCGACGCGGTGAAGGGCGTCTACCTGCGCACATCGGGCGAGACCCCGGCGGCGCAGCGGGCCAAGGCCATGGTCAAGGAGTTCGCCGCCGCCGACGGCCGCAAGCCGAAGATCCTGGTCGCCAAGATGGGCCAGGACGGCCACGACCGCGGCCAAAAGGTGATCGCCTCGGGCTTCACCGACCTGGGCTTCGACGTGGACATCGGCGACCTGTTCCAGACGCCGGCGGAGGCGGCCGCGCAAGCCGTTGCCGAGAACGTCCATGCGGTGGGCGCCAGCTCGCTCGCCGCCGGCCACCTGACCCTGGTGCCGGAGCTGAAGTCCGAGCTCGCCAAGCTCGGCCGGCCGGACATCATGGTCGTGGTGGGCGGGGTGATCCCGCCGGAGGACTTCAAGGCCCTGACCGACATGGGCGTGGCGGCGATCTTCACCCCCGGCACGGCGGTGCCGGACGCCGCGGTCACGGTGCTGGAGCGGCTGAACGAGCTTCTCGGCTATGCGCAGGAGCAGGCGGCGCAGTAGGGCGAGCGCGGCGCTGCTGGCGGCCCTGCTGGCGGCGGCTTGCGGCCGCGGACCGACGTCCGGCCCGGTCCGCACCGCCGAGCAGGCGAGCGAGATCGCCCAGGACGCGCTCCGCTCCGCCGGCCTGGACGAGGAGGTGATCGACAGCCGCAGGGAGGACGGCGCCTGGGTGGTCACCACCCGCTGGCGCGAAACCTCCATGGCCGGCCATCTCGTCACCGTCGACGCGGCCACCGGCAGGACCACCGTCGAACGCTACCGCTCGATCCAGCTGGGCGGGCCGCCCTAATTCCGTCGCGGCCCGCTTCATGCTGGCCACCCAGCCCAAAACGCTTGCCTCGGCTAATGCGGAGCGGCCTTTGGATGGCTCGCCCATGAAGCGGGCGATAACGGATAGGGCGGTGAAGCCCTCAGCTCTGGAAAATCCACCCCGACGGCAATGACGAAAGCTGCACCTCGTGCAGCGTCATCCGCCCGCCATTGGAAAGGCTGATCAGCACGTCCGAGCCGCTCTGGCTGGTGGTGTAGGTCAGGCCGGCGTCGACCTGCACCCGGTCGCCCTCGCCGGCGTCGAAGTCCCATACGGTGTCGACGCCCGCGCCCGCGTGGAAGGTGTCGGCGCCGGCGCCGCCCCAGAGGCTGTCGCGGCCGAGGTCGCCGGAAATCCAGTCGTTCCCGGACCCGCCGCGGATGTCGTCGGCCCCCTGGCCGCCGCGCAACGTGTCGCCGCCCGATCCGCCGATGACGATGTCGTCGCCGAGATTGCCGTTGATGATGTTGTGGCCGGTCGAGCGGGCGGCGTCGATCACGTCATCACCCTGGCCGCCCAGCAGCCAGTCGCCCACCGCTGACTGGCCGACGATGATGTCGTCGCCCTTGTTGCCGTTGACGTTGCTGTGCCCGCTTCCGCCGAAGATCCAGTCGGCGCCGTCGCCGCCGAAGAGGGTGTTCAGCCCGCCGGCCGCCGCCATTGTGTCGTCGCCCTGGCCACCGCTCAGGCTGTCGCCGCCGGCCTTGGCGACGAGATAGTCATCGCCGTCGGTGGCCGCCGTCCCGCTCTGGCCGATGCCCAGCGCATAGCTGCCGGCGTAGCCGTCGTAGGCGCCGCCGGCTTCCACATAGTAGGTCCCGCTGACGCTCGGCGTGTAGACGAGCTCGGAGACCCCGAGTTGGTCAAGGACCGCGGTGTCGGTGACCAGCAGCGCGCCGGAGGCGTCGTGCAGCCTCAGGAGCGGCCCGCCGAGGAGCAGGTCTCCGGAGGCAGGGGCCTGGCCGAACACATAGGTCTGGCCGGCCTGCAGCTGGACCTGGAACCAGTCGCGGTCGCCGGCCTGCTCGAGCACGCCGAAGCTCCAGACGCCGAGGGTGACCTCGCCCATCGGATGACTGGTGTCGCCGAGGCTGTTGGCGAAATCGTCCGCGTGGGGGACGAACCGGGCGGAGTTCCAGCCCAGGACGTCGAGCACCGTGAGGTCGGTCGACGAGAGGCTGCCGGGCGCGATGGGCCCGCCCGGCCCGAAGGCGTCGCCCCGGGTGTAGGCCCAGTCGCCCAGATCCTGCCCGTCGAACTGGCCCTGGCCGTTCAGCGAGCCGTGGTAGG
Organism: uncultured Phenylobacterium sp.; assembly: GCA_966434565.1. Taxonomy (GTDB): domain Bacteria; phylum Pseudomonadota; class Alphaproteobacteria; order Caulobacterales; family Caulobacteraceae; genus Phenylobacterium. The sequence continues at coordinate 2,402 of CBJNAS010000244.1, read as the reverse complement.
CGTAGAGGGTCACGTGGCCGGCGTCGACGCCGAAGTAGGTGGTCACCCCGTCGGAGCCGCCGGTGTAGTCGCGCTCGCCGGTGGCGGTGAAACGGAAGAGGTCCAGCGGCGACCAGCGCGGGGAGCCCGTCAGGCCGAGGCTCGACAATCGGCCGAAGACGCCTTCAGAGATCTCATGCTCGATGGCCCCGATCGCGTCCTGGCCGAAGCTCCAGCGGAGATTGCTGTTCAGGACGACGACATCGTCGGTGAACTCGGTCTGGTGGGCGAGGCCGAGGATCCGCGCCTGGGCGTGGGCGAGCAGGAAGCCTGCGCCATTGGAGGGATCCGCCGCCGGAAGGCCGTTGACCGCCAGGAGGTCGTCGGAGCTGCTGGCGGCCGCCCGCAGCGCGGCGCTGAAGGCGCCGTAGCTGACCCGTATTCCCGCCGGGAAGTTCTCGGCGACCGCCTTGTCGACATCGAGAGGCGAGAACTGGAAGGTCAGGTTAACCGTCACCTGGTTGGTGAAATGCGCCTGGAACTCATGTTCGGCGGCGATGACCGCATCGCGGTACGCCGGTGTGACCGACGCGTCATAGGTGTTGATGAAGACTAGCCCGTTGCCGGACTGGGCCACGCTTTCGGTCGCCAAGGTCATGCACGCCCCCCGCCTCCCGATCAGCAGCCCCGAGGTGCGACGCATTCGAAAGACAACTTACGCTAGCGCAAATCCCGTGATGCGCACACGGCTTTTCATCAGTTGTATTCACGTCGGATGTGGCGTGCATGCTCCCTTTCCCCTCGATGGGGAAAGGGTCGTGAGCCTTTTCATCGCCTGCGCGGTCAGCCGGCGGTCCCGATCCGCACCCGTCGAGTCAGCGCCGCCAGCTGGGCGAGCTTGGCCATCGCTTCCGGCGAACCGTTCGGCGCGGAGACATGGCCGCCGACCCAGAGCGAATCGATCGGCAGCGCCTCCAGCGCCTCCACCTCCTCGTGCGCGGCGCTGGTGACGAAGCCGAACTCGAGCGCGGTCATGCCCGGCCCTCCCCGCCCCCGGTCAGCAGGGCGTAGGCGGCGAGCGCCATCACCTGGGCGGAGGCCACCATGTCGTCGATGCCGACGTACTCGTCCGGCTGGTGGGCGAGGTCGAGCACGCCCGGGCCATAGGCGATGCAGTCCTTGAGCCGGCCGATGCGGTCGACGTGCTTCTGGTCGTAGGTGCCGGGCGAGCAGACCAGCCGCGCCGGGCGGCCCAGCACCCGGCGCACAGCCTCGGAGGTCTCACGCACCACCGGCCGCTCCGGCTCGGTCATGATCGGCGGGACCTCGAACAGGTCGCGCAGCCGGTAGCGGAAGCCCGGCCGGGTCTGGGCGAGTGCGTCGAGGCGGGTGCGCAGGTCGGTCTTCACCGCGTCCAGGTCCTCCTCGATCAGCAGGCGGCGGTCGAACACCAGGCGGCAGGAATCGGCCACCAGCGGCGCGGGCAGTCCCGCCTCCGGCTCCGGCTGGCCGCCGTGCAGGGAGTTGATGTTCAGCGTCGGCGTGCGCGCCCCGTCCGGCACGACCGGCATGGCCGTCGTCCGGGCCGCCAGCGCGGGATAGACCTCGCGCTCCAGCATCTCCAGCACCGCGGCCATGTGGCGGATCGCGCTGTCGCCGAGAAACGGCATGGAGCCGTGGGCGATGCGGCCCTCGGTGGCCAGCTCCCCCCACCAGACGCCGCGATGGCCGATGCAGACCCGGTCGACGTTGAGCGGTTCGGGAATGATCACATGGTCGACCCGCGGCTTCGAAAACCAGCCGCGCTCGGCGAGCCAGGCCACCCCGCCGTAGCCGCCGCTCTCCTCGTCGGCGGTGCCGGAGATCTCCAGCGCGCCCGGCAGCTCGAGGCCGGAGTCCAGCAGCGCCTCCACCGCGATCACCGAAGCGGCCAGCCCGCCCTTCATGTCGCAGGCGCCGCGACCATAGACCCGCCCGTCCCTCACCACGCCCTCGAAGGGGGGAACGGTCCAGCCTTCGCCCGGCGCCACCACGTCGATATGGCTGTTGAAGTGAACGCAAGGGCCCGGTCGGCTTCCCTGCCTGCGCGCCACGACGTTGATGCGCGGATGCCGTTCGCTGTCGCCCGGCGCGCCCTCGGCGCGGACGTAGGTCACCTCGAAGCCGCGCCGGCGCAGCCGCTCGCCGAGATGCTCGGCGCACGCGCGATAGCCCTCGCCGGGCGGATTGATCGTCGGAAAGCGGATCAGCTCGCGGGTCAGCTCGACCAGCTCCTCGCGCCGGCCAGCGATCAGGTCCAGCAGGGCGGTTTCCTCGGCGGGGCTCAGGCGGGTCATGCGCGGCAGTCTCAGGGCAAACCGCAGCCGGCCGCGAAGGGTCCGCCCCCAAGCTCCGCCGCACGAGACCCAGCACCAGCGTCAACT
>CBJNAS010000243.1:0-5359 GCA_966434565.1 uncultured Phenylobacterium sp. | reverse complement strand
CGGTCCACAGCAGGAAGGCGCGGCCGCCCTCGATGATCGCCTTGGCGTCCATCAGCATGCGCCGCACGTCCGGGTGCGCGAGGATCGGATCGGCCGGCCCGTCGGGGTTCTTCGGGCCGGTGAGCGCGCGGCCCTGCAGCCGCTCCTTGGCGAACGCCGCGGCGGCCTGGTAGGCGGCCTCGGCCTGGGCCAGGCCCTGGACGGCCACGCCGATCCGCGCCTCGTTCATCATCACGAACATCAGCGGCAGGCCGCGGTTCTCCTCGCCCACCAGCCAGCCCACCGACTCCTCGTGGCTGATCACGCAGGTGGCGTTCCCGTGGATGCCCATCTTCTCCTCGAGCGACAGGCATTTCACCGGGTTGCGCGCGCCGGGATTGCCCTGCGCGTCGGGGATGAACTTGGGCACGATGAAGAGGCTGATGCCCTTGGTCCCCGCCGGCGCCCCTTCGATGCGGGCCAGCACCAGGTGGACGATGTTCTCGGTCAGGTCCTGCTCGCCGCCGCTGATCCAGATCTTCTGGCCGCTGATCCGGTAGCTGCCGTCGCCCTGCGGGACCGCCTTGGTGCGCAGCAGACCCAGGTCCGTGCCGCAGTGCGGCTCGGTCAGGTTCATGGTCCCGGCCCACTGGCCGGAGGCCAGCTTGGGCAGGTAGAGCGCCTGCTGCTCGGCCGAGCCGCCGTTGTGGATCGCCGCATAGGCCCCATGCGTCAGGCCGGGATACATGGCGAACGCCATGTTGGCCGCCGACGACATCTCCGAGACCGAAAGGTTGACCACCGCCGGCAGGCCCTGGCCCCCGAAGTCGGGGTCGGCGCCCAGCGCGGGCCAGCCCGCCTCCACGAACCGGGCGTAGGCCTCCTTGAAGCCGCTGGGCGTGGCGACGCTGAAATCCGGGCTCCAGCGGCAGCCCTCCTTGTCTCCGGTGCGGTTGATCGGCGCCAGCGCCTCGGCGCAGAAGCGGCCGGCCTCCTCCAGGATCTGCTCGACGGTCTCGATCGGCGCCTCGGCGAAGCCCGGCAGGTTGGCGTAGCGCTCGATCTTCAGGACGTCGCGTAGCAGGAAGGCGAAGTCGCGCACCGGCGGCTGGTAGGTCATGGCGTTTCCCCCTGTTGCTTAGGCGGCGTCGAGGCCGTCGAGATGGCGGCGCAGCACTTGGTCGTAGTCGGCGGCGCTGGGCAGGAGATCGGGCCGGGCGTCGGCCAGCTTCTGCTCCAGGATGGCGATCGCCTCGTTCAGGTCGGCGATGGCCTTGTCGAGGTCGGCGCGCTGGGCCTCGAGCACCGCGACCTGTTCGCGGAACCGGCGCACCGAGCGGGCGGCCTGCTGCACCCCTCCGTCGCCGATCTCATAAAGGTCGAGCATCTCGCCGATCTCGGCCAAGGACAGGCCGACCCGCTTGCCGCGCAGGATCAGCTGCAGGCGGCCGCGGTCCTTGTGCGAATAGATGCGGTTCTGGCCCTCTCGCGCCGGAAACAGCAGCCCTTTGTCCTCGTAGAAGCGCAGGGCGCGCGGCGTGCAGCCGAATTCCTGACAGAGCTGGCGGATCGAGTAGGTCCGCGGCGGCCGGCGCAAGTCGGAACCCATGGTGGAATCCTCGGCGCGAAGTGGAGCGCCGGCAGATTACGTGGCTTTACGTTTACGTCAAGGTCAAGCGGCGCGAAAACGGGCCGCCCCGCGGGACGGCCCGCCTCGCCTCAGGGGCGGCGCGGTACGGCGGTCAGCCGCGCTCGCCGGCGCTGTGGCCGGTGGTCGCCGAAGTGTTCGCGCCATAGGAGCCGGCGCTGCTGGCCGACGGGTTCGTCGTGCTGGAGCTCGAAGCGCCGGTGGCGGCCGGGTCCGGGCTGCTGGCGGTGGCCGAGCTGTTCGCGCCGTAGGCGCCGGCGCTGTTGGCGTTGGTCGAACCCGCGCTGGTCGAGCCCGCGTTGGTCGAGCTGCTCTGGTCGCCGGCCGCGGCGGGCGCGCTGGCAGCGCCGCTGGTGTTGTCGGTCGTCCCGCTCGAGGTCGAGGAGCTGGAGGTCTGGGCGACGGCGATGCCGCCAAGAGCCAGGGCGCCAATCGCGCCCGCGAGAGTCACTAGCTTCATGGGAGGTCTCCTGTGCCAGAGGCCTGACAGCAACCATGGCTGCGACTATGTGTTCCGGCAGATGCCGATTTTCCGGCCTCATAACTGTAATCACGGCCGATTTACGGCGCGAAGTTGGCGTATTCAATGTAAAGGTCGCAATCGAGGCCAGATCTTGTCCACGGCCAAGCTCTGCTCATCTACATCCGAGCGCCTGCAGCTGCTCCCAGATGTCCCAGTAATATTCAGTCACATAGTGGTAGGGCGCGAGCCCCCAGCGATGCCGGGAGTCCGCAAGGGTGAGGCCGGCGGCGGCGCGGACGCAGGCGGCCTGGGGCAGCGCCCGCCGCAGCCGCCCGACGTAGGCGTCCAGCCGGCGGTTCTGCTCCGCGATGCTCGCCGGCCGGCCGGGCCAGAAGGCGTAGGCGTCGGGAAACGCGGCGCGGCCGCCGTCGGCGTCCAGGTGCTCGGTCGCCCAGCGCGCGTCGTGCAGGATCACCCGCGTGCGCGGCAGCTCGGCGGCCAGGAAGCGCCGCAGGCCGCGCACCCCGCACCGCCACAGCCGCCCCGCCTCGAAGCTCGCCCGCGGCACGCGCCGGAAGCCGCGCAGAGGCCCCTCGCGCAAGCCGAGCTGCTCGACCTCCCAGCTGTAGGCGGCGACCGCTCGGCCTTGGCGCAGCAGGTCGAACCGTTCGTCGACCAGGTCGAGGATCAGGTGCGTCGGCTGCTGCTCGACCAGCCGGGCGAGGCCGGTCTTCTGCAGGTCGTAGCCCACCATCCGGATTTCCCAGGGCGACAGGCCGGGTGGGATCTCCGCGGGCGGATGGAAGGCCGGCGCCGGCGCGGCGAACAGGCTGGCCAGGCTGGTGCGGGCCAGCACCAGCACCGCCTTGCGGTCCTGCGGCGTGAACGGCGGCAGCTTCCAGATGTCACGGGTGACGCAACTGCCCAGGATGGCGATCCGGGCGGTCATCGCTCGCCGAAGGTCTGCGTGGGGCGGCGGATTGAGGGGCGGCGTCTCGCGCATCCATCTGTCTTGTCCGGTACGGCGCGAACCATTGCGCGCAAGCATGGGGATGATTTCGCCAGATGCAATGCCGAGACGCGAGGGGGCTTCCCGTTTGGGAGGAGCCGATCCGCGCGCGCTGTCGCGCGCCGCGTCAAACGTTCATCATCCAGGCGGCGGCTGCAGCGAGGACCTCGTCCAGGACCTCCGCGTCCTTTCGACCGGTTTTCGCCGGAACATGGAACGAATGGTCGGCGTCGGCGACGAGCTGCAGCTTGGCGCGCTCGCCCAGGCTGCGCAGGACGCCTTGCAGCAGCGTAAGATCCGCCAGCGCATCCCGCGTCCCCTGGACGAACAGCATCGGAACGGTGACCTGGGCAAGGTGCGCCGTGCGCTCCGACGAGGGCTTGCCGGCCGGATGCAGCGGAAATCCGAAGAAGACCAGGCCGCGCACGCCGTCGAGCGGCGCTTGCGCCTGCGTCTGGGAGGTCATGCGCCCGCCGTACGATTTGCCGCCGGCGAATAGCGGCAGGTCAGGCGCCCGGCGGCGCGCCTCGGCCACAGCTGCGCGGACCGCGGCGTGGGCCACGGCGGGAGGATCCACCCGCTTGCGTCCGAGCTCCATGTAGAGGAACTGAAAGCGCAGCGTGGCCACGCCACGGCCGCCCAGTCCCTCGGCGATGGCGGACATCGAGCGGTGGCTCATGCCCGCGCCGGCGCCGTGGGCCAGGACGAGACAAGCGCGGGGCGCCTCGGGCGCGAGCCACAGGCCGGATACTGATACGCCCTCGCCGAGCGGTATGGAGATGGCCTCCTCGGTCGTGGTCTCGGCGGTCACGACAGCAACAACGGCCAGGTCGGCCAACTCATCCTCACCGCATACCCGAGCTCGCCCGGACCGCCGGAACAGAATGCGGCGGCGAACACCGACTTGAAGCGCGAGGGGACCGCGTCGTGCGCCGCGTGAAGCGCGTCTTCGCAACTGGCCCTGTCGTCATATCGCCGGTCGAAGACGGCCGCCGTCTCGTGCGGCCAATCCCTTCTCAAGGCCGCATCGCTGGGCGGATCGGGGTCGGGTGGCGGCGCAGCCTTGGTCGCGAACGCGGAGGCCGCTTCTGCACAGTTGCGCAGCGCCGCCGTGCCGCCCACGCCGGCCAGCAGGGACTCGCCAAACGTTTGCAGGGGCTGGTCGGCGATCGGCCAGCCCAGGGCCGCGCGGGCGCCGGAATTCGGAAAAACGACGACCGCGACGGGATCCCAGGGCAGGCCGCCGCCGTCGCGCGCGTTCGGCGCCTGCCGGCCGATCTTGCCCCAGAAGGCGATCGAGGCCTCCCCCAGGGGCTCGAGCGGACCTGCGTCGGCGATCACGAAGGCGGCCCGGCGGCCCGTCTTCAAATTCAGGGCGTAGCCAAGATCGCCAAGCTGCCCGAGGCCGGTGGTGGCCTGCAGCGGCGCCGGCATGACGAGATAGGGTACGCGGGTGGCGTCGACGAAGGCGTCGGGACTGTAGGGGCTGGCGAGATCCGGTCGGCGCAAGGAGGTCTGGGAGACGAAAAAGCCGCGATAGGGACCCTCGGCCTGAACATAGGCGCGGTCCGGTCGATCGGGGTCGCGGACCAGGACGTCAGGCCACCAGGGCTTGTCCGGGTAGCCTGCGCTCTCCACGCAATCGAGGCCGACGCCGTCATGCGGACACCCCTTGCCGGCATCTTCCGGCGAGTAGGCGTTCGGAGCGCCATCGGCGTCGACGAGCTCGTCATGGATGACGAAAAACCACGCGTGGTTCGCGCCAGACCGAAGCACGGGCGTGCCGAGATAATCGAAAGCGGTGTCTGCCGGACAGCTCAGCGCGAACGCCGGACCGCCCGCTACGAGCGCGAGCGCGAGAAAGATCCAGTTCAGCGGCGAGAGGGGGCGCCCAGGCGCGCCTGCATGAAGCTCACACACGAGAACAAACCCTTGGGGCTCGTAGCCGGGGCGAAGCCCCGAAGTCGGGTCGGACCTGCGTGGCCCCTCCCCTTCCTACAATGCGCAGCAAGCCCGGCCGCGGTGCGCACGGCGGAGCGTCACGCATCAGAATTCCGTGTCCAGCCGCGCCTTTGGCGTTTGCGGCCAAATGATCGATGCTGCCGGTCGGAAGCGACCGGACGGGATCGCTCGGACACAGGAAAAGAAACATGTCGTTTGCAGGCGAATTCAAGGAGTTCATCGCGCGCGGCAACGTAGTCGACCTGGCGGTCGGCGTGATCATCGGCGGCGCCTTCGGCAAGATCGTCACCAGCCTGGT
>CBJNAS010000242.1:0-5373 GCA_966434565.1 uncultured Phenylobacterium sp. | reverse complement strand
CCACCAGGCCCGCGCCGCGGCGCTGAAGACCCGGCTCACCCAGGCGGGCCTGCCGGTGATGCCCTCGGCCAGCCACATCGTGCCGCTGCTGGTCGGCGATCCGGTGCACTGCAAGCTGATCAGCGACGTCCTACTGGCCGACCACGGCATCTACGTCCAGCCGATCAACTACCCGACGGTGCCGAAGGGAACCGAGCGGCTGCGCTTCACGCCCAGCCCGATGCACACCGACGCCATGATGGACGACCTCGCCGGGGCCCTGGAAGCCCTCTGGGTCCGCTGCAACGTCAAGCGCCTTGGAGGCGTGGCGGCGTAGAACAGGTCTCTGCGCGCGGCTCGGCCCAGAAAATGGGCGCCCAGTGACCATAGCCCGGGCGATTTCCCTTCGTGACGGTTCGAACGCCCCTGTAGTCTCGGCGAAACGCTCCGTCGCCTGCTTAGTGGCGCCCGTATGCGAGTCCTGGTGGTCGACCCCGATCCCGCCCGCGCCGCCCTGGTGGTCGAGGGCCTGGCCGGCGTGCACCCGCTGGAGGTGCGTCAGGCCGCAATCTTCGACGAGCACGAGGCGGCGGTCTTCGAGCCGGACGTGGTGGTGGTTGCCGCCGACAGTCCCGACCGCGACACTCTGGAGAGCCTGCAGGAGTCGAGCGTCTCCAATCCCCGGCCGGTAGTGATGTTCGTCGACCGCTCGGAACCCGGCCTGGCCGAGCAGGCGGTGCGCGCCGGCGTGGCGGCCTATATCGTCGACGGCCTGGCGCCCGGGCGGGTGCGCGACATCCTCGAGGTGGCGATGAGCCGCTTCCGCCTGATGCACCAGCTGCGCCAGGACCTGGAGAAGGCCAAGGCCGACCTGGCCTCGCGCAAGATCATCGAACGCGCCAAGGCGCTGCTGATGAAGGAGCGGGGGCTGGAGGAGGAGCAGGCCTACAAGCTGCTCCGCAAGCTTTCGATGGACACTGGACGACCACTGGGGGCGGTCGCCCAGGACCTGCTGGCCTTCGCCGGCCTACTGAAGGGGGACGGGAGTTGAGCGGCGGGAGCCAACTGCAGCTGGGGTTCGTGCCTCTGAATGACGCCGCGCCCCTGATCGTGGGGCTGGAACAGGGCTTTTTCGCTGGCGAAGGCCTGGAGGTGAGCCTCAGCCGGGAAGTCTCCTGGGCCACGGTGCGCGACAAGGTGGCCGCGGGGGCGCTGGACGGCGCGCATCTGCTGGCGCCGGTGGCGCTCGCCTGCACCCTGGGATTGGGCGGCGATCCGCAGCCGATGATCACGCCGATGGCGCTGAACCGCGGCGGGGCGGCCTTCACCCTGTCGCGCCGGCTGACGCACCGCATGCAGCACGGGGAGGCGCACGGGCCGGCGCTGGCCCGGCTGATCTCCGAACGCCAGCGCGCCGGCGATACGCCGTTCGTCTTCGCCGTGGTCTTTCCCTATTCGATGCACAATTACCTGCTGCGCTACTGGCTGGCGCAGGCGGGCATCGATCCCGACCGTGACGTCCGGATCACGGTCGCGCCGCCCTCGCGCATGGCGACCAAGCTGGCGGCCGGCGAGCTCGATGGCTTCTGCGCCGGCGAGCCCTGGAACGCCGTGGCGGAAGACCTGGGCGTCGGCGAGGTGGTGATGCGCGCCCTCGACATCTGGGCCGCCGGCCCGGAGAAGGTGCTGGGCGTCAAGGCGGCGTGGGCCGAGCGCAACCCGGAGCTGCTGCAAGCCTTGCTGCGCGCGCTGCTGAAGGCCGCCGCCTGGGCCGACGATCCGGAGAACCGCGCCGAGCTCGCGGCGCTGCTCGCCCGCCCTGAGTACGTCGACACGCCGGCGGGGGGCATCGCCCGCTCGCTGCCCACGACCTGCTTCCGCCAGGGCGGGGCCAACGCCCCGCTGCCGGCCCAGGCGGGCTGGGTGCTCAGCCAGATGATCCGCTGGGGCCAGGTCCCGCCTGACATTGACGTGGCGGCCGTTGCCGAGCGGGTCTGCCGGCTCGATCTCTACAACCGCGCGGCAGCGGCCCTTGCCTGGCCGCAGGCCAAGCCGGCCGCGACGGCCGAGGGCTTCGCCGACGGGCATGTGTTCCGGCTGGACCAGGCGCGGGCCTATGCGGAGAGCTTCGCGCTGAGCCGGCTTGCGCGCGTCTGAACGGTCCTCGGCCTCTCCCCCGAGCGAAGCTACGGCATTCACGCAACTCGGCTCGAGGGCCTGAACGCCCCCTCAGTCGCCTTCGGCGACAGCTCCCCCGCTGGGCGGTGGAGCATCTTGGCGCTCTGCTTCAGATCGGCGCCGTGGCCTGGTCCAGCCAGGTACGCGCCTCGGGCTCCAGCAGCAGGCCCACGACCTCGCGCACCCGGGCGTGATAGGCGTCAAGCTGGGCGCGCTCCTCCTCGCTCAGCATCTCGCGGGCGATGCAGCGGCGGTCGATGGGCGCCAGGGTGAGCGTCTCGAAACCCAGCATCGGCCGCTCACCGCCTTCGATCTCGCCGGCCTCGGTCACCACCTGCAGGTTCTCGATGCGGATGCCGTAGGCGCCTTCCTTGTAGTAGCCGGGCTCGTTGGAGATGATCATCCCGGGTTTCAGCGCCACGCTGTTGGGCGCCTTGGAGATCCGCTGCGGGCCTTCGTGGACGCCCAGGTAGGAGCCCACGCCGTGGCCGGTGCCGTGGTCGTAGTCGAGGCCGTGCGCCCACAGCGCCTGGCGCGCCAGGACGTCGAGCGCCGAGCCGGTGGTCCCGGGCGGGAAGCGCACGCGGCCGAGCGCCAGATGGCCCTTCAGCACCAGGGTGAAGCGCTGCTTCATCTCCGCGGTCGGCTCGCCGATGGCGACAGTGCGGGTCACGTCGGTCGTGCCGTCAAGGTACTGGGCGCCGGAATCGATCAGCATCAGCGATCCGGTCTCGGCACGCCGGTTGAGCCGCTCGGTCGGGCGATAGTGGACCACCGCGCCGTTGCCGGCCGCGCCGGCGATGGTGTCGAACGACAGGTCCTTCAACGCGCCGGTGGCCTCGCGGAAGGATTCCAGCCGCGTCACGGCGGTGATCTCGTCCGGCGGGTTCGCCTGGCCCTCGGTCCCCAGCCAGTGCAGGAACCGGGTCAGGGCCGCGCCGTCACGGACGTGCGCCCGGCGGGTCCCCTCGATCTCGACGGGGTTCTTGCAGGCCCGCGGCAGGGTGCAGGGGTCTTCCGCGCGCAGCACGGTGGCGCCCGCACCGGCGAGGGTCTCGAAATACCAGGCCGAGGACTGGGCGGGGTCGACGAGCACCCGTTTGCCCGCGAGCTCCGCAAGCGCGCCGGGCAGGTCCTCCGGCCGCTCCAGAGCCACCGCGTTGCCCAGCCAGGCCGGCAGCTCCGAAGTGACCTTGGCCGGATCCAGAAACAGCCGCGCGCTCCCGTCAGCGTTCAGGATCGCCTGGGCGAGCGGCAGGGGCGAGCGGATCACGTCGCCGCCGCGGATGTTGAACAGCCAGGCGATGGAGGCCGGCGCGGTGATGACCGCGGCCTCGGCGCCCATCTTGGCGAGGCTTTCGCCGACGCGCTTGCGCTTGGAGCCGGACTCCTCGCCGGCGTATTCCAGCGGATGGGCCACCACCGGGGCTGTGGGCTGCGGCGGGCGCGCGTCGCCCCAGGCCTGGTCGAGCGGATTGACGGCGACCGGCTTCAGCTCGGCGCCGGCCCTTGCGACGGCGGCCTTCAGGCGGTCCAGGGCGTCGGGGCTGTGCAGGCGCGGGTCGTAGCCGATCGCCTGGCCCTGCCCGGCGGCCTGCTCCAGATAGGCGGTGATCCCGCCCTCCATCAGGTCGCGGATCTCGAAGCTCCGGGGATCGACCTGGTCGCGCACCTGCAAGGTGTAGCGGCCGTCGACGAATATCGCCGCCTTGTCCTGGAAGATCACCGCCGCCCCGGCCGAGCCGGTGAAGCCGGTGGCCCAGCCCAGCCGGTCATTGGCCGGCGGCAGGTATTCGTTCTGGTGCTCGTCCTCGTGCGGCACGAGCAGGGCGTCGAGGCCCTGGTCGGCCATCGCCTTGCGGATCAGCGGCAGGTGCCTGGGGCCGAATGACGGGTCGGTGGTCTCGTCGAACGTCTGGCGCATGGATGCGATGTAGTCGCTTCGCGGGAGCGGAGAAAGCGCTACTGCGCCGGCTCGGTCGTGCTGGCGTTCTGCGCCGCCTGGTCGGCGCTGCGGGCCGTCTGGTCCGCCGCGGCGCGGTCGGCCGCGTTCTGGGCGGTCTCGGCGGCGCGGCGGCTGGCGCGGGCGGTGGAGTCGACCGCCGACTGCGCGGCCTGGCTGGCCTGCGCCGCGGAGCGCTGGGCGTCGGCTGTGGCCGCCGCCAGGCTCGCCTGGGCGGCGCCCTGGTCGCGGGCGGCCTGCAGTTCGTCCTGCCGGTTCTGGATGTTGAACACGAAGACCAGGCCCACCACCGCGATGATCGCCACCACCGCGGCGATCCACCAGCCCGCGATGCTGGAGCGGACCGTCGTGGGCGTCTCTGTCACCGTCGTGCGCTCGATCGGATCGCCGTCGTCGTTCGGCATAGGATTTCCTCCTGAGGCGAGCCCAGCTCTCAGGCGCCGAACGTCATCTGTTGCGCGGGGTTCCGCCCGTTCAGGGCTTTCGCAGGACGAGGGTCGCCCAGGCGTCGCGATGCAGCCGCCGTGCGACGCGGAATCCGCGGGACAGATAGGCGGCCGAGACCCGCCGCTCCTGGGTGCGCAGCAGGCCGGACAGGATCGCCGTGCCGCCGGGCTTCAGCGCGCGCTTGATGTCCTGCGCCAGAGCCACCAGCGGCGGGGCCAGGATATTGGCGAACACCAGGTCGTAGGGCGCGGCCGCGCGCACCTTCACAGCATCCAGGCCGGCGGCGTGGACGAAGCGGGCCTGGGCGTTGTTGAGGCTGGCGTTCTCGTTGGCGATCCGCACCGAGACCCGGTCGATGTCGGTGCCGACGGCCACCCGCGAGCCTGTGCGCGCGGCGGCGATCGCCAGCACGCCGGTGCCGCAGCCGACGTCGAGCACCCGCGCGAAGCGCCGCGCCTTCAGCAGCCGGTCGTAGGCCAGCAGGCAACCCACCGTGGTGCCGTGGTGGCCGGTGCCGAAGGCCGCGCCCGCCTCGATGCGCAGGTTGACCGTCGAGGCTGGCGCGAGGCCCCGGTCATGGGCGCCGTAGACAAAGAACCGCCCGGCGCGCACCGGCGGCAGGCCGGAGAGCGCCAAGGCCAGCCAGTCGGCGTCGGCCAGCTTCTCGGTCGAGACGCGCAGCTTCGGCCGGCCGCTGAGCAGCTCGACCGCGGCCGTGCGCTCGGTCTCGCTGGTCGGGAAGGCGTCGATGCGCCAGACGTCGTGGTCCTCGTCCTCCTCCAGGATGGAATAGGTGAGTGTCTCCG
>CBJNAS010000241.1:0-5374 GCA_966434565.1 uncultured Phenylobacterium sp. | reverse complement strand
GCCGTCTCCCGGCCGATCGCTCCACCGGCGCCGGTGATGATGGCCGAACGTCCTTGCATGGTCATGTGAACTTCCTCGAGAAAGTGGAGGAGGGTGGGGGATTCGGGCGCGGCTTTGCCAGCGGCATGGTTAGCCTCTTCACGAAGGCGACCGCGGGGGGCGCCCCCGCGGCCAAGACGCGGAATCTCACGGGGAGGTTCGTGGGATTCTCGGCAGACACCCTGGTCCAGCTGGGCCTGCGGGGCTCGGACTGGGGCGAACGACGTTGGGACAGAAGCGAAAGAATCGGCGCGGACGGCCGCTCCGGACCAACTCGCCCTAGATGAAGGGGCGGACGGGGTCCGATCCGTTCCAGCCCAAAGCTGCGCGGCGATAACCGGTGAAATGGGCCTCCATGGCAGCGTCAGCCTCGATCAATTCGATGAAGCCGGGCATCTGGCCATGGGTGTCCAGGTAGCCAACCCGCCCGCCGGTGGGGACCCGCGCCAAGAAGGCGAGCTCGAAGCCTCGGCTTCCATAGGCCGCGAGGTCCTCGTCGAAGCTGTGGCTGGCCAGCCCGAAGTGATGGAAGCCGAAGCCGCGCTGGTCGCGCACTTCGCGGTAGACCGACGGATGCTCGTCCTTGGGCTGGATCAGTTCGATCAGCATGCTGCCCGAATAGGCCATGCCGATGGCGACATCGGCATGTGAAGGCGCGCCGCGGTAGATCGGGTCCGTACCGGTAAAGCTGTCGAGGACGAACCATGGGCCGACATTGAGCTGCTTGACCCACTGGTCCACGGCTAAGGACAGATTCTCGACGATATAGGCCATCTGGATGAGGCCGCCCACCGGCGCGCCGAAATCGTAGAGCATCGTGTTCTCCTTCTTGGGTTCGGCGATTCGAGCGCAAGCGCCTGTCAGGCCGCCGGCATGCGGATCACGGGCTTGATCGTGACGCCGGCTTCGCTGTCGTGCAGTGCGTCATTGATCTCTGCGAGGTCGTAGAACCGGATCAGGCGGTCGAAGGGGAACCGGCCTTGCCTGTAGAGTTCGATCAGCTTGGGAATGAAGACGTCCGGGACCCCATCGCCTTCGACGATGCCGCGCAACGTCTTGCTGGAAGCCATGAAGTCGCCGATGGGCAGGTTCAGGCGCGCCCCGGGCTCGGAGGCGCCGAGAACACCGCAGGCGCCGCCCATCCTTAGGGCGTCGAGGGCGTTCTGAATCACCCGAACGTTCCCGGTCGTGTCCAAGGCGTAGTGCGCCCCCTGGCCCGTAATCTCACGAATGCGGGCGACTATGTCGGGCTCGCGACCATCGATGACATGGGTTGCGCCCAGCTGTTCGGCCATTTGGAGCCTGGCCGCGAACAGGTCGACGGCGATTATGACGGACGCTCCGCACACACGCGCCGCCATCACGGCCGACAGCCCCACCGCGCCGGCGCCGAAGACGACGAAGCTTTCGCCCGGCCCTACCTTCAGCGCGTTGATCACCGAGCCCGCACCCGTCTGCACGCCACAGGCCAGAGGTCCGAGCAGCTCGAGCGGAACATCTTTGGGCGTCTTCACGACATTGCTCTGGTGGGCGATGGCCCGGGTCGCGAAGGCGGACTGGCCAAAGAACTGGTCGTGCACGACGGTTTCGCCACAGCACAGGGCGTGGCTGCCGTCAGGCCGGGCTCCGCCGAAATTGAGCGGTCCGATGGCTTCGCAGATGGACGGGCGCCCCGACAGGCACTGGCCGCACAGGCCGCAGTTCATCTGGGTGATCACGACATGGTCGCCCGGAGCGACTTTGGTCACGCCTGGGCCTGTGGCCTCGACGATGCCGGCTCCCTCGTGTCCCAGGACGACCGGGAGCGCCACAGGGATGTCGCCAGACCGAACCGCGGCGTCAGTGTGGCACATGCCTGTGGCCACGATCCGCACGCGCACCTCGCCGGCGCGCGGCGGTTCTATGGTCATCTGCCTCAGAACAAAAGGTCCGTTCCGTTCGTACAAGACAGCCGCCGTCACCTCCGCGTGCGTCGAAATCGATGTCACGTCTTGCCCTCCCGATGGTTCATGCCGCACGTGCCGGCACGGTCTGCAGTCTTTCATTCAGGAAGGTTCCGGCGGATGCGATCGCAGCCTGCCCTTCCGGCAACATGAACGAGAAGGCGTGCCACACATGGATCATGTGCGGCCAAATCTCGAGCCGCGCCTCCACGTCCGCGGCGCCCGCGGCTCGGCAAAGGCGCACGGCGTCATCCAGAAGGATTTCGGCGGAGCCGACCTGTACGAGAAGGGGAGGCAAGCCGGCGAGGTCCGCATGAACCGGAGACGCCATCGGAGAGCGGAGCGAGCCGCCTCGCATATAATGGTCCGCGGCGGCGGCAAGCGCATCCGGCCGAAGGAGGGGATCAGCATCCCTTTTCGTCGCCATGCTCTCGCCTTCCAGCGCGAGGTCCGCCCACGGAGAAATGGCTACGCAGGCGGCGGGCATGGGGAGTCGCTTCGCTTTCGCCGACAGCAACATCCCCACGGCCAAGCCTCCGCCCGCCGAGTCGCCTGCGACGGCGATTCGAGCTGGCGGCACGCCATTGGCGAGTAGCGCCTGATAGGCTTCGCAGGCATCTTCGATGGCGACCGGGAAGGGATGTTCCGGCGCGAGGCGATAGTCGATGGAATAGACCGTCAAGCCGCAGGCGCGCCCCAGTCCCGCAGCCAGAGAGGCATAACCGCGCGCGCTTCCTGCCATGAAGGCGCCCCCATGGAGATAGAGCAGAGCGCCACTTTCGCTGTCGCCAGGAGACCGGAGTCGCAAGGCTGGGACGAGCCCGAGTTGGACCTGATCGATGGCCAAGTCCACGGGCGCCGGAATTGTGGCCAGGATCGCTTCGAAGGCAGGTCGGACCTGGTCGGGCGGAAAGGAGAAATCCACTCCACCCGCCGTTATCATGGCCCTGAGTTCATTGAATTCGGGGGACGGCATCCGCTCAGCCCGCTCGCGCCACCGAGGCTTGGTCCGTCGAGACGCTGTCCGAGATGTCGAAACCCGCGTAACCGGCGCTGGCGATCTGTTCGCAGCGCTCCCGGTAGGTTCCGACCCCGCCAACATAGGGCATGAAGACCAATTTCCCTTCGCGCGTCCGCGATTGATACCAGCTGTTGGCGCGCGGGAAGAGCGTTTGGGCGGCGATGGAGTTGACCTCATCCATCCAATCCGCCTCAGCCCGCTCGGTGGCTTCGATGATCGCGCCCGGACGGTCCTTCAGGGCGTTGATGCAATCGGTGATCCATTCGACGTGCTGTTCGATGGACACAACGACGTTGCTCAGCACGCTCGGACTGCCGGGTCCCGTCACCAAGAACAGGTTTGGGAAGCCGGCGATCGCCAGGCCGAGGTAGGTCCGTGGCCCGTCAGCCCACTCCGACGCCAAGGTCCGCCCGTCTCGGCCGCGGATGTCGATCGCCGCCGCCGCCCCGGTCATGCCGTGGAAGCCCGTGGCCAGCACCAGCAGGTCGAGTGGGATTTCGCGGCGAGCGGTCTTCACCCCCGAGGGAACCACCTCGACCACGGGCTCTTCACGGACGTCCACCAGCTCGACGTTCTCCCGGTTCAAGGCGTCGAAAAAGCCGATCTCCGAAACCACCCGTCGGGCCCCAAAGGGAAAGCCGCGGGGCGTAACGCGCCGCGCGGTCTCCGCGTCTGCAACCAGCTCTGCATATTTTTCGCGTGCGAAGTCGGCGGCGTACGCATTCGACGCCTCGTCGAACAGGAGGTCGGCATAGCTGGATAGCAAGCCGGCCGGCCCTGCGCCCCAAGCCTGTTCGAAGATCAGCGCCCGTCCTTCGGGCGTGTCTTCCTTTGCACCGCCTGGGCCCAGGACCTTCTGGAAAAAGCCCAAGTAGGAGTGGCGGGCCTCCTCGCGCAAGGCGGGCAGTCCCGGCCGCAGTTCGTCGAGTTCCTCATCTCGGAGCGGCCGGTTGCTCGCAGGAACCACGAAGCTTGGCGTACGCTGAAAGATGGTGAGGGCGGAGGCCGCTTCAGCGATCTTGGGGGCGGCTTGCACGCCCGAGGATCCCGTGCCGACGAGGCCGACACGCAGGCCCGCGAAGTCAACATCGTCGGGCCATCGAGCGGTATGGACGATGCGGCCGGAGAAGCGCTCGACGCCTGGCCAGTCCGGAAGCTTCGGGACGGACAAATTGCCCGTCGCAAGGACGACGTGATGGGCATCGTAGGTCGATCCTGCATCCGTCGTGACGGTCCAGCGGCCGCGGCCACTATCCCAGGTCGCCGCCGTGACCCGAGTCTCGAAGCGGATGTCCTTGCGCAGGTCGAAGCGGTCGGCGACGTGATCGAGATACGCCAGGATTTCGGGTTGGGAGGCGTAACGCTCGGTCCAGCGCCACTCCCTTTCCAATTCCGGGCTGAACGAATAGCTGTATTCGACGCTCGGCACATCGCAGCGGGCCCCGGGGTAGCGGTTCCAGTACCAGGTCCCGCCCACACCGCCGCCCGCTTCCAATACGAGGGCGTCGACGCCTAGTTGGCGCAGGCGGCGCAACATGTAGAGGCCGCTGAACCCGACCCCGATGACGATGACTTCGAAGGCGTCTCGTTTTGCCTGGTCAGCCAAGTCAGAATCCTCATCGTCTGGTGTTCGGCTGTCTCAGGAGTTCTTGGCTCCGTAAACCAAGCTCCAGCGTCGGCCGGGCTTTCGACGCCAACCCGTCCCGGCGGCTCAGGCCGAGAACCTCGTTATCGAGCCGATGATGGCCCGCGCCCGTAGCCGCCTGCTTGGACTCCAGCGAAACCGAGTTGGATGAGGGCGAAGCCGAGCCGGACGGTGGCGTGCTCACCGTTCCAAACACTTCTCGCCTACCCGCGCCCGCTATCCGCTCACATCGAGTGATTACCGCGACCTAGTGGAACATCCGCGCGGCAAGAGCGACGACCTGGGCGATCAGCTCGGCCCGCAGCACGCCGGGCAGGGCGCCATCGGCGAGCGGCGGCGCCAGCAGCTTTCCGCCGCACCTCGCCCGACAGCTCCTCGGCCGGCCGGAACAGGCCGAACCAAAGCAGAGGCGTGCCGGCGCTTTGGAATCCGCGGGCGAGGCGGGGCTCCAGCGCGCTCGCCGCTTCGTAGCCGATGAATCCCGCAGCGTGCAGGCCGCCCACGGTCGCCTGCTCGACCCGCACCAGCGCCCGGCGGACCTCGTCGGGCCTGTCGCAGCGCACGATCTCCACGGGATCGCGGTACAGCCGCGCCGGCGCGCCCGCGGCGAGGCGGTCCTCCAGCAGCACGTAGGGGGGACGCAGGTCGAGCGTCATGGGCGTGGCTTACAGGGCCGCAGGGCCGGCGTCACTCGGCGCGTGAGGCCGCCGGCTTACGACGGCGCCG
>CBJNAS010000240.1:0-5437 GCA_966434565.1 uncultured Phenylobacterium sp. | reverse complement strand
TCCAGGCGCCGCGGTGCCAGGCGTCGGAGGCGATCAGCGGCACCACGGTGGTGGCCTCGGCGAACACCATCTGCTCCCAGGTGACGTCGACCTTGCCCCAGGAGCAGGCCTCCTGCAGCGTGGACGACGAGCAGGCCCCGTCGCGCACGTCCGCCACCGTAATCTGGATGGCGTATTTGTGCATGTCGGCCTCATGGCCGAGGATTTCGGCGCAGACGACGGTGTCCTGGGCGAAGTTCTTCGGCACGCCGCCGCCCACCATGAACAGCCCGGTCGTCCCGGCGGCGAGCTTGATGTCGGTCAGCTCGCGGAAGTCGGCGATGGAGTCGATGGTCAAGTACGGTTTGCCAGCCTTCATCCGCTCCACCTGGTGCTTCACCAGGCCGAACCCGGCGGAGCTGTCGGTGAACGCCGGGCAGAAGATCGGCGCGCCCTCCTTGTAGGCCGTCTCGATCAGGCTATCGGGCTTGCGGGCGTTCCCGGCGGCCAGCCACTTGCCCATCTCGTGGATGAACTCGCGGCTCGAATAGGGGCGCGGCTCCAGCGCATTGGCGATCTCGTAGATCGCATGGTCGCAGGCCTGCAGCTCCTCCTCGTCGATATAGGTGTCGTAGATGCGGTCGATGTAGTTGGCGCGCAGGTCGCGGTCATCGATGCGCTCCTGGGCCTGGTAGTGCTTGAAGCCGAGGGCCTCGAAGAAATCCATGTCGACGATCGAGGCCCCAGTGGAGACGATGGCGTCGATCAGGCCGTACTTCACCATGTCGCGGTAGATGTGCATGCAGCCGCCGGCGCTGGTGGAGCCCGCCAGCGTCAGCCAGGTCGAGCAGGCCTCGTCCTCCAGCGCCATGTTGAGGATGTCGGCGGCGCGCGCGGTGTCGCGGCTGGTGAAGCTCATGTGGCGCATGGCGTCGATCACCGGCCGGGCGTCGTACTGGTCGATCGCCACGTGCTCGACGGTGCGCGAGAGGAGTTCCGCCTTGCGGTTGGAGGTGTTGGAAGGAGCGTTCATACCCTTCGTTCCCTTGAGGTTTTGAGCGCCCGTCGTGAAAGCCAACCAGGCCGGACGGAGCGACGGCCAGGTCCCATAGACGAACCGGTCATCCCCGCGAAAGCGGGGACCCAGGTTTTTTCAGCGTGCCGAGGACAACTCCGTAGCGGCGTCCGGCGACGCGCCGACGACAAAAAGGGCCTGGATCCCCGCTTTCGCGGGGACGAGCGGATGGCAGCCCAGGTTACCGCCGGCGGCGTTTCTTTCCCGCCGCGCCCTTGGGGCGGGACAGGCGGACCACCTTGCGTTCCTCCTCCTGCTGCTCGCGCGGCAGGCGGATGACGCGCCCGGCGAGCCCGTACATCGAGGCCATGGGCGCGTCGTCGACGGCCACCGTCTCGGCCTCGCCGAAGCCGTTGAAGCGGGTGTTCATGGCCACGCCGTAGGCGCCCAGCATGCCGATCTCGACGTAGTCGCCCTCGCGGACGTCCTCCGGCAGCCAGAAGGGGCCCGGCATGTGGTCGATGGAATCGCAGGTCGGTCCGTAGAAGCGAAAGGGCTTAAGGGGGCCCTCCGCCTGTTCGGCCTCGCCGTTCTCGCCGCGGTAGAGCTTGACCGGAAAGGGCCATTTCATGTGCGCCGCGTCGAACAGGCTGCCGTAGCTGCCGTCGTTCAGATAGAGCGCGTCGCCCTTGCGGAGCTCGACCTTGGTCAGGATCGAGGTGGATTCCGCCACCAGCGCCCGGCCTGGCTCGCACCACAGCTCGGTGTCCTCGTGGACGCTCATCTCCGCGAAGCCGCGCTCGATGGAGTCGACATAGTCCGAGAGGTCCGGCGGCAGCATGCCCGGGTAGACCGAGGGGAAGCCGCCGCCCACGTCGACCACGTCGACCATGACGCCGGCGCGGACGATGGCGCGGTTCGCCTGGGCCAGGGCGGCCTGGAAGGCGGTCGGCCGCATGCACTGGCTGCCGACGTGGAAGGAGACGCCCATGCGGTCCTGGGTCGCCCGGCGGGCGGCCAGCAGCAGGCTCGGCGCGTCATGCAGCGCGACGCCGAACTTGCCGGACAGCGAATAGGTCGCGCCTTCCGCCTGCACGCCCAGGCGCACGATCAGCGTCAGGTCGTCGGCCCCGCCGGTCGCCTCGAGGATCTTCTGCAGCTCCTCGTGGGTGTCGAGCGAGAAGATCCGCACCCCATGGTCATGGTAGGCCGCGGCGATGGCGGCGCGGCTCTTGACCGGATGCATGAAGGCCATGCGCGAGCCCGGGGCGTGCTGCGCCACCAGCTCGATCTCGGCCACGGAGGCCACGTCGAACGACGCGATGCCGCTCTCCGCCAGGGTCTCGATGACCCAGGGCGAGGGATTGGCCTTCACCGCGTAGAAGACGTCGCCTTTGAACTTGTCCTGGAACCAGCGCGCCGCTACGGCCACGACGCCCGGCCGCACAAGGGCGACAGGACGCTCCGGGGACCGCTCGCGGACCAGGTCCAGGGGCGTATGGTACGTGTGCACCTCACGCAACCCCCAACGGATTGTTGAACCCAGGCCGGCGTTAGCAGCGCTTGTTAGGACATCGGGTCCGCCGGAGGACGTGCAGATAGGGTCAATCGCCCGACGTGTAAAGATTGGAAATGTGCCCCGGCCCCTCAGATGTTGTGTCCGGACGTCGCTTCGGCCGCGCGGTTTCGGGGCCGAACTTCGCTCGCGGTCCTGACGGTTCGGCAATTTTCGTCCGGGATCGGCGCGTCCGGCGGGCTGGACCGTCGCGGCCGGCCCATGTCATGAAATGATCGCCGAGCGCGGCGATCCAGGGCCGCGGCCACGCTCACCGGGGACGCCTCTTCAGAATGTCTGACGCCGTCGTCCTGTCGGTTCGCCACGCCAGCCGCACCTTCGGCCCGCGCCGGGCGCTGGAGGACGTCTCGCTGCGCGTCGCCCGGGGCGAGATGGTGGCGCTGATAGGCCCTTCCGGCTCGGGCAAGTCGACCCTGCTGCGCGCGATCAGCGGCCTCACCGCGCTGGACCGGGGCGACGGCCGCATCGAGGCCTTCGGCGCGACGGTGCAGGCGAACGGACGCCTGAGCGGCAAGGTGCGCGAGATCCGGCGGCGGATCGGCGTGGTCTTCCAGCAGTTCAACCTCGTGGGGCGGCTGTCCCTGTTCGCCAACGTCGCCCTGGGCGCGCTGGGGCGGGTCGGGCCGCTCAGCGGCCTGACCGGCGCCTGGCCGGCGGAGGTCAAGGCCCAGGCGATGGCTGCGCTCGTCCGGGTGGGCGTGGCCGACTACGCCGCCCAGCGGGCGAACACGCTGTCCGGCGGCCAGCAGCAACGCGGGGCCATCGCCCGGGCTCTCGTGCAGCGGGCGGAGCTGTTGCTCGCCGACGAGCCGGTGGCCTCGCTCGATCCGGTCTCCGCCCGGCGCGTGCTCGACATCCTGCGTGACCTGAACCGCAGCGACGGCCTCACCGTGGTGGTCACTTTGCACCAGGTGGACTACGCCTTGCGCTATTGCGACCGGGTCGTGGCGCTCAAGGCGGGATCGCTCGTGTACGATGGCCCGCCCGCAAACCTGGACCGGGAGCGGCTGGTCGGCATCTACGGGCCGGAGTTCGAGGACGTGTTCTGGGAAGGAGCGCCGCAATGAACCGCCGCCGCCTGCTGGCGGGCCTCCTGCTGCCTGGCCTGGGTCTCGCCGCCGCGCTGAGCCTCGCCGCCTGCGGCCAGAAGTCCGTCCAGAGCGGGCCGCATCCCCATGAGCTGACCTTCTCCATCCTCTCGGCCGAGAACCAGGCCTCGATGCAGCCGCTCTGGCAGCCGCTGCTCGACGACCTGTCCGCCAGCATCGGCGTGAAGGTGAAGCCCTATTTCGCCACCAATTACACCGCCCTCGTCGAGGCCATGCGCTTCGGCCAGGTGCAGATGGGGTGGTTTTCCGCGCGGCCGGCGCTGGAGGCGGTCAATCGCGCCGACGCCGAGGTGCTCGGCCGGGTGGTCGACCAGGGCGGCGACGCCACCTACAAGTCGGTGCTGCTCGTCAAGAAGGGCAGCGGCATTACCCTCGACGACGTGCTGAAGTGCGGCAAGACGCTGAACTTCGGGCTGGGCGACGCGGAGTCCACCTCCGGCACGCTGGCGCCGATGGCCTATCTCTTCACGCCGCGCGGCATCGAGCCCGCCAAGTGCTTCAAGGCGGTGCGCTCGGCCAGCCACCAGGCCAACTTCTTCGCCGTCGCCAATGGCGTGCTCGACGTCGCCACCAACAATACCGTGGGCGTGCTGTTCGCCCGCCGGGAGAACCCCGAGTTGGCCGACAAGGTCGAGACCATCTGGACCTCGCCGCCCCTGCCGGAATCCTCGATCCTGGTGCGCAAGGACCTCGATCCGGCGCTGAAGGAGAAGGTCCGCCAGTTTTTCCTGACCTACGGCACCGGAACCGGCGCCCAGGCGGACAAGCAGCGCGCCGTGCTACAGAAGCTGACCTACGGCGGCTTCAGGCCGGCCGACGACAGCTACCTCGATCCGATCCGCGAAATGGTCGCGGCCGAGGCCCTGGCCGACGCACGCAAGTCGGGCGACAAGGCGAGGATCGCCGCCGCCCAGGCGGAGTTCGACAAGATGCAGGCCGCCGCCGCCCAGCGCCGCGCCGCCAATCCCGACATCTGATGGCCGCGAACCTCGCGGGCGCGGCCCCGCCGCCGCCCCGCCGCCGCCTGGCCGAACGTGCGCCCGACCTGCTGGTCTGGGGCGGCGTGCTGGCGCTGCTGGCGGTGAGCTTCGGGCCCGTGGAGATGGGCCGCTTCGCGCGGCTCTTCACGAACTCTGACAACATGCGCCAGTTCGGCCAGGCGTTCCTGAAGCCGGACTTCGGTCAGTGGCGCATCTACGTCGGCCAGATGTGGCTGACGGTGCAGATCGCGCTCTGGGGCACGGTGCTGGCGGTGGCGATCGCCATCCCGTTCGGCCTGGCCTGTTCGCGCAACCTCGCGCCGCTCTGGCTGCAGCAACCGATGCGGCTGCTGATGAACCTGTTGCGCTCGGCGCCCGACCTGGTCATCGGCACCCTGTTCATCGTGGCCGTGGGCCTGGGCCCGTTCGCCGGCGTCATGGCGCTGGCGCTCAACACCGCGGGCGTGCTCGCCAAGCTGTTTTCCGAAGCGGTGGAGGCGATCGACCGGGGCCCCGTGGAGGGCGTGCGCGCCACCGGCGCCGGGCGCCTCGAGGAGGTGGTCTGGGGCGTGCTGCCGCAGGTCGCGCCGCTGTGGACCTCCTACGCCCTCTACCGTTTTGAATCCAACGCCCGCTCGGCGACTGTGCTGGGCCTGATCGGCGCCGGCGGGATCGGCCAGCTGCTGTTCGAGACCCTCAACAGCTTCGCCTACAGCCAGGTGGCCGCCATCGCCGTGGTGATCGTGGCTGCGGTCTCGCTGATCGACCTGCTCTCCCA
>CBJNAS010000239.1:0-5488 GCA_966434565.1 uncultured Phenylobacterium sp. | reverse complement strand
GCCTTCGCGGCGGCGACCGCCAGCGGCGACGCCCGGAGCCTCGCCGACCATGCGCGGGGGGGCGGACATCGTCACCGCGGGCGCGCGCGGAGGCGCCGACGCGGTCGGCGACGCCCTCGCCCTGACCGGCCACGCCCACGGCGGCGACGACACAGTCACGGCGCAGTCGGACTTCGCCGCCTTGGCCATCGGCGACGCGGCGACCCCGAGCGACCACGCGGTCGGCGGGAACGACCTGCTGACCGGGAACAGCGCCCACGGGTCCGTGGCGCTGATCGGCGACGCCGAAACCCTGTCGGATCACGCCCGCGGCGGCGACGACACGCTGACCGGCCGTATGGGCTACCCCGCAGACATGTTCGGGGACGCGCAGACGCTCACGGGCTTTGCGCAGGGCGGGAACGACCGCCTCGTCGGGGCTTCGAACATCCCGGAGGGCGCGCCGTTCGGCGGCCCGAACCACCTCTACGGCGACGGCCTGCAGCTGCTGGACCACGCCCACGCCGGCGACGACACCCTGGTCAGCGGGACGATCAGCGACGACATCATGTGGGGCGACGCCGCCACCGTCGGCCCGGACGCCGTCCGCGGCCGCAACCTCTTCGTCTTCGCCCCCCAGAACGGCCACGACCAGATCATGGACTTCCAGCCCGGGAAGGACCGCATCGAGCTGGCCGGCTTCGGGTTCGGGAGCTTCCAGGACGTGGCGAACCTGTTCCACGCCACGCCCGAGGGCGTGTTGATCAGCTTCGACCCTGGCGACGACGTCCTGGTGCGCGGGACGAGCGCGGGCCAGCTGACCGCGAGCGACTTCCTGTTGGCCTAGGCGTCGAGCGGTCCCGACGAGCGAGGTCGCGCCCCTGGCGCAAGCCTTGAGCGGGTCACGCCGGGACTGGTGTGTGGTTCAGCTAGGGATGCCCAAGGAGCGCGGGCGCCCAGGCCGCCAGCAGGACGAGCAGCAGCCCTGGACCGACCCTGAGCAGGAACGATCGTCCGCCGTTACCTGCCGCGAGGACCAGCTTCGTAAAGGTGTTGGTGGTGAGGCCAAGCAGAATCGGGACGAGCGCCTCGCCAGGTCCGATTTGTCCGGTCGCCACGAGCGAACCCACCGAGATGGCCGCGGCATGGGCGTCCGCCAGGCCTGCGACGGCCGCGGCGAGGACGAGACCTCCCTCACCGAAGCGGGCGCGAGAGGCGGCGGCGAGCAGCAGGACCAGAGCGACCGTGGCCGCGAACACCAGCGCCGACTTCAGACTGAAGGCGCCCTCCTCCTCCCCTCCCATCGCCGGCGCCGGCCGTCGGATCGCGCTGAGCGTTGTCAGCAGTCCGTAGGCCAGGGCCACTGCGCCGCCCGCCATCAGGGATGGCGCCGCAGTTTGCAGGGTAGATTCGCTCGTCGCGCCCAGCACGAGAGCCATCTGGAGCATGGTCGCCACGGTCGAGAGCACCGCGGCAGCCGCCGCGGCAGGGCGTTCGGCGGGGCTCGCTTTGGCCCGGGCGCCCATGGCCCCGATCGTCGCCGCGCTCGATACAAAGCCGCCGAGGAGGCCCGCCAGGGGCAATCCATATCGCACGCCGACGAGCCGCACGGCGACGTGCCCGGCCGCGCTCACCGAGAGAACCAGGATCACCAGGACCCAGAGGGACCTCGGATTGACGACCTGATAGGGCCCGAGCGTCCGATCCGGCAGGAGCGGAAGCACGATCAAGGTCGCGCCGGCGAGGATCAGGGCGTCGGTCACCTCCCGCTGCGTCAGCACGGAGCCGACAAAACGATGCAGCGGCGTGCGCACGGCCAACAGGATGGCCGTCGCGACGCCCGCCATCCCCGCAAGGCTCGGCTCGCGGGTGGCGAGAGCGCCGAACATCACAGTCAGGACGAGGGCGAGCTCCGTCGTGATCCCGGGGTCGTCGCTGTTGCGCCCTGCCCAGGCGCTGATCGCCGCAAGCGCCCCTGCAATCGCTGTGATGGCGACGAAACCGGCTGTTCCGCCAACCTCCAGGCCGACCGCTCCAGCAAGGGCTCCGATGGCGAAGGTGCGGATGCCGGCCGCGGAACGGGCGGATGTCTGCCCCTTGCGCCGTTCACGCTCCGCCCCGATCAGCAGCCCAATACCGAGCGCGACCGCAACGCCGACGAGGGCGCGGCCCAGGATCAATGCTCGTTGCGGGCGCTTACCCGCGCGCCATCACGGACCTTGTCGGATGGAAAGACGACAACTCGATCCGCTTCGCGGACGCCGCGCGTGACCTCGGCTTCCTGATCGGTGAAGGCTCCCACCTCCACAGGCGTAAGCCGCGCCCGGCCCGCCACGATCCGATAGACCGCCCAGCGTCCGTTCGCCCGCACCAAGGCCCCCAGCGGAACCTTCAGCGCGTCCGGGGCGCGACGCAGGATCACCCGCCCCCAGAGCCTATAGCCGGTCCCCAGCCTCGCCCACGCCTCCGGAGGGCCGGTGAACTGCAGGAGCACGAGGGCGCGCTGCTCCTCCACGCCCAAAGCCGAGACCTTGGTGAAGCCTTGCGGCTCGACGCGGCGGACGACCGCCGGCAGCACGCCGGGACCGCCCCAGTCGAAGATTTCGGCCGGCATGCCCTCGCGGATGCGCACCGCATCCTGCGAGAGGAACTCGACGGCGGCTTCCAGACCCGCCTGGTCGCTCACCTCGACCAGAGGCGTTCCGTTCTGCACTGCGCGCTCGCTCTCCTGAAGGACCTGGTTCACCTTGCTGGAGGCCGGTGACGTCACCGGCACGACACCCGCGCCCGGCGCCTCGGGGCCGAGGAGCGCTGCCTGGGCGGAGTCCAGCTGGGAGCGACGCTCCACCACCTCGGCGCGTGCGGCGCGAAGGGCGGCGGCGGTCGTTTTGGCCTGGGCCTCGGCATTGTCGAGCGTCTGGCGCGAGACGACACCGGCCTGTGCCAGCGCCCGGGTGCGCGCCAGGTCGACCTCAGCCCGCCGCGCTTCGGCGGACAGTTGATCCTGGCGCGCCTGGGCGGCGCTGCCGGCCGCGCTAGCTGCGGCGGTCGCGGCCTGCGCTTGGGCGCGGGCCCTTGGATCGAGGAATTCGGCGCTCGTCGGGCGAATGCGGGCGACCAGCGTCCGCCCGGCGGCGACCCGATCACCGACGTGGAGGTCCACGCGTTCCAGGCGGCCAGACACCGGGGCGGAGACGACATAGGCCTCCTGCGCCCGGGCATAGCCTTGATCGGCGACCGTTTCCGCAATCGGGCCGCGCAGGACCGGAGCCACGTCCACGGGCACTGGACGCGGCGCGATCAGCAGAAGCAAGGTGGCCGCGACGATCGCGAAGACGGCCGCGCCGAGCGTCCATCGCGCCCACTTGATCTTGCCCTGACCAGGTTTGGCCATCGCTACTCCCGTGTCTTCAGGACGGCGACGAGGTCGAGGCCCCACACGCGGCGGGCGACGAGGCCGCCGCCGATCACGACCGCAGCGAGATAGGCCGCGATCGCTACGCCATAGCTTCGCGCATTTATGAGCGCCGGCAAGCGCACGTCTTCGCGCGAATAGGCCGCGACCAGCCCATGGGCGAACGCCTGGCCGCCCAAGACGCCCAAGGGGACCGCCGCCAGCGCGAGCAGCGCCAGCTCGCCGGCCAGGATGTAGGCGCATTCGCCGTGGCCGAAGCCCAGCGCGTGCAGGGTGGCCAGGTCGCGCGCCCGCTCGGAGAAGGAGATGCGGCAGGTGTTGTAGGCGACGCCGAACGCGATGGCGCCGGCGAAGCCGACATAGAAGGTGATGGTCACGCGAAACGCCTCGGCCATCGCCTGGCGCCATGCCGCGACCGTGTCATCGCGCGAGGACGCGCCGACGATCTGCGGGATAGCCTCAAGCGCGCGATAGAAGGCCGGCCTCCGGTCG
This sequence comes from uncultured Phenylobacterium sp., assembly GCA_966434565.1. Taxonomy (GTDB): domain Bacteria; phylum Pseudomonadota; class Alphaproteobacteria; order Caulobacterales; family Caulobacteraceae; genus Phenylobacterium. Next base: position 1,602 of record CBJNAS010000239.1, on the reverse strand, counting down.
GGCGCGACGAGGAGCTGGGCGGCGTTGGCGACGTCCCCCTCCCCCATCAGCCGGTTCAGCTCCCGGCGATCCATGTAGGCGGAAAACCCACTGTAGTCGCGGGCCAGGCCAGTAATCGGCTGCAACGCCTTGGGACCACGGCCGTCGATCACTTCGACCCACGCCGGGTCGCCGGCGCGCAGGCCGAGCCGAGCCGCCAGGGCTTCGCTCAGCACCAGACCGCGCCCTTCGAACGGAACCCGGCGGTCTTGGGCGTCGAGCGGCGCCTGGAAACGCGCATTCGGGTCGAGCCCGACGATGCGGGTCATCTTCTCACGGCCGCCGGCCTTCAGCCGGGCCGAGACGATGCGGACGGGCTCGGCGGCGGTCACCCCGGGCAGCCGCGCCACCTGGGTGACCGCGCGGATCGCGCGCGGCTCCTCGAAGCTGATGGAGTCCGTCCAGCGCTGGGCGCGGAAGTAGGCCTGGTCGACGACCTTATCGAGCGCGTCGAACAGGAATTGCGTGCCGATCAGAAGCGCCAGGCTTGCCGCCAGGCCCACGCAGGCGAGCAAGGCTCGGGTGGGGAAGCGCTCGATGTGCCGCAGGATCATGCGCGTCGCCTGGTCCACGCCGCCGCCGCGGACCAGCCGGTCCAGCATGCCTGGCCGGTAGGCCGCGGGCATGGGCGGCTGCATGGCCACGGCCGGCGACAGCGCGGACGCGCGCCTGACCGCGAGCAGCGACCCGGCGACGGCTGCGCCTATGGCGAGCGCGCTGGCGGCCGCAAAGGCGGCCCAGTTGAAATCGGCCGCCAGAACCGGGAAGCGGAAATAGGGACGATATTGGTCGACGATGGCGGCCCCGAACGCGGCGCCCGCCATCCCGCCGCCCAGCGCGCCGAGCGCGCCGATCACGACCGACAGCTTCACATAGGGTACGGCCGCGGCCCAGTTTCCGTAGCCGAACGCCTTGATGAGGCCGATCTGCTCGCGCTCGGCCTCGACGAGCCGGGATACCATCATGTGGACGAGCATCGCCGCGATCACGAGAAAGATCGGCGGCAGGATGGAGGCCGAGGTGGAGAGCTCCTTCAGCTCTGCGTCGAGGAAGGCGTGCGACGGTTGGTCGGCGCGCGCGTGGGCGGCTCGCCCGCCATAGGGGGCGAGGATGCGATCCACGTCCTGCAGCACTGCAGCGGTCGACGCGCCTGGCGCCAGCCTCAGCGCGACGGTGTTGAAGGCGCCAGCCATGCCGGCGGCGCGCTCAACCGCGCGGCGAGGCGCCCACAGGACCGCTTGGTGAGCGTCGTCCGGCATGAAGGACTCCGGCGCCGGCACATAGACGTATTCCGGCGACAGGGCCGCGCCGACGATGGTGAAGCTGGCGGGCCGCCCGCCGATCACGGCTGTGAGCTTCTGGCCCAGCTGGGCGTGCGCGGCTTCGAGGAATGTGGCTAAGGCCACCGCCTCGTCCGCCTTAGCCGGGTCTGGCATCCGGCCCTGCAGCAGCCAGACACGATTGAGCCCCTGGCGCTCGTCGTCGGGAAGGGAGACTAGCCGGGCCGTCGCAGGGCGGGCCAGGCCGGGCACGTCCATCAGCCCGGCCTCGACGATGCGCGCG
>CBJNAS010000238.1:0-5499 GCA_966434565.1 uncultured Phenylobacterium sp. | reverse complement strand
CTGGTGGACAGCGGCGGGGCGAACCTGCCGCACCAGGCCGAGGTCTTCCCCGACCGCGAGCACTTCGGCCGGATATTCTTCAACCAGGCCAACCTGAGCGCCCAGGGGATCGCCCAGATCGCCTGCGTCATGGGGCTGTCGACCGCCGGCGGCGCCTATGTGCCGGCGATGAGCGACGAGGCGATCATCGTCCGCGGGGCGGGCGAGGAGAGCCAGGGGGCGATCTTCCTGGCCGGTCCGCCGCTGGTGAAGGCCGCCACCGGCGAGATCATCAGCGCCACCGACCTGGGCGGCGCGGAGGTGCACGGGCGTAAGTCCGGCGTCGTCGACCACGTCGCCGGCAACGACCAGCAGGCGCTGGCCATGGTGCGCGAGATCGTCGCCAACCTGAACACGGTCAAGCGCCCGGACCTCGACATCGTCGCGCCCGTGCCGCCGCGCTACGATCCCGCCGAGCTCTACGGCATCATCCCCACCGACGTGCGCGAGCCCTATGAGGTGCGCGACGTGATCGCCCGCATCGTCGACGGCTCGGAGCTGCAGGAGTTCAAACCGCTCTACGGCGCGACCCTGGTCACCGGCTTCGCGCGGATCTGGGGCTGTCCGGTCGCCATCCTCGCCAACAACGGCGTGCTGTTCTCGGAGAGCGCCGAGAAGGCGGCGCACTTCATCGAGCTGGCCTGCCAGCGGCGCATCCCGCTGGTGTTCCTGCAGAACATTTCCGGCTTCATGGTCGGCGGACGCTACGAGGCGGGCGGCATCGCCAAGGACGGGGCCAAGATGGTGACCGCCGTGGCCACCGCCAGCGTGCCCAAGTTCACCGTGCTGATCGGCGGCAGCTTCGGGGCCGGCAACTACGGCATGTGCGGCCGCGCCTACGACCCGCGCTTCCTGTTCACCTGGCCCAATTCGCGGATCTCGGTGATGGGCGGCGAGCAGGCCGCGAGCGTGCTGGCCACCATCCGCCGCGACGGCATCGAGGCCAAGGGCGGCAGCTGGAGCGCCGAGGAGGAGGAGGAGGCCTTCAAGGCGCCGACCCGCGCCCGCTACGAAGAGGAAGGCAATCCCTATTTCGCCAGCGCCCGGCTGTGGGACGACGGGATCATCGACCCGGCCCAGACCCGTGACGTGCTGGGCCTCGCGCTCTCCGCCGCGCTGAACGCCCCGGTCGCGGACGCTCCGCGCTTCGGCCTCTTCCGGATGTGACCATGCTGGACTCGCTGCTCATCGCCAACCGGGGCGAGATCGCCCGGCGCATCATCCGCACCTGTAAGCGGCTCGGGATCCGCACCATCGCGGTCTTTTCCGAGGCCGACGGCCAGGCCCCCTTCATGCGCGAGGCCGATGAGGCGGTCGCGATCGGCCCGGCGCCGGCCAAGGAGAGCTACCTCGTCGGCGAGAAGATCCTGGCGGCCGCGAAGCAGACCGGCGCGACGGCCATCCACCCGGGCTACGGCTTCCTCTCCGAGAACGCCGAGTTCGCCGAGGCGGTGACCGACGCGGGCCTGATCTGGGTCGGCCCGCCGCCGTCCTCGATCCGCGCCATGGGCCTGAAGGACGCCGCCAAGGCGCTGATGGCCGAGGCCGGCGTGCCGGTCACCCCCGGCTACCTGGGCGACGACCAGAGCGAGGCGCGCCTGCAGGCCGAGGCCGAGCGCCTGGGCTTCCCGGTGCTGATCAAGGCCGTCGCGGGCGGCGGCGGCAAGGGCATGCGCCGGGTCGATGCCGCCAAGGACTTCGCCGCCGCCCTGGCCTCCTGCCGGCGCGAGGCGATCGGCGCCTTCGGCGACGACCGGGTGCTGCTGGAGACCTATGTCACCCGGCCGCGGCACATCGAGGTGCAGGTCTTCGCCGACACCCACGGCCATGTCGTCCACCTGTTCGAGCGGGACTGCTCCCTGCAGCGCCGCCACCAGAAGGTCATCGAGGAGGCCCCCGCCCCCGGCATGGCCGACGACGTGCGCGAGGCCGTCTGCCAGGCCGCGGTCCGCGCCGCCCGGGCGGTCGGCTATGTCGGCGCGGGGACCATCGAGTTCATCGCCGATGCGGGCGAGCGCCTGAGGGCCGACCGCATCTGGTTCATGGAGATGAACACCCGCCTGCAGGTGGAGCACCCGGTCACCGAGGCCATCACCGGCCAGGACCTGGTGGAATGGCAGCTGCGCGTCGCCTCCGGCGAGCCTCTGCCGTTGGCCCAAAGCGACATCCCGCGCCGCGGCCACGCCATCGAGGCGCGGCTCTATGCGGAAAACCCGCACACCGGCTTCCTGCCCTCGATCGGCCGGCTCGACCATTTCCGCCTGCCGGCCGGGATCCGGGTGGACAGCGCGGTGGAGGAAGGCGGCTCCGTCACCCCCTTCTACGACCCGATGATCGCCAAGCTGATCGCCTATGGGCCCACCCGCGAGGCGGCCGCCGACCAGCTGGCGGACGCCTGCCGCAAGGTCGAGGTCTGGCCGGTGAAGACCAACGCCGGCTTCCTGGCCCGCGCCCTGGCCGATCCGGACTTCCTGTCGGGCGCGGTGGAGACCGGCTTCATCGGCGACCGCCTGGATCGTCTGGTCCCGCCGGCCGAGCCGTCGGCGCTGGTGCTGCAGGCCGCGGCCAACGAGGCGGTGGCGCGCACTGGGGCGCCGCCGGCGCTGACCGGCTTTCGGCTGAACGCCGCCCCGGAATTCCGGGTCCAGCTGAGCCACGAAGGTCATCCGCACAGCGTGCAGATGATGCCGGAGACGCGGCCCCACGACCTAAAGGTCCTGGTCGCCGGCCGCGAGTTCATCGTCTTCGAGGACGGCGAGCCCTATGCGCTCACCCTGCCCAAGGCCGAGGCCGGCGTCGAGGAGGCCGGCGACGGGGCGATCGAATCCACCATGCCCGGCCTGATCGTCGACGTGGCGGTGGCTGAGGGCGACAAGGTGGCCAAGGGCGCGCCCCTGGTGGTGCTGGAGGCCATGAAGATGGAGCACACCCTGACCGCGCCCTTCGACGGAACGGTGGCGCAGGTGTCGGTGAAGAAGGGCGACCGGGTGGCCGAGCACGTGCTGCTGGTGAAGCTCGAGCCCAGCGAGGCGGAATAGATGCCCGGCCTACTTTACGAACAGTGCCAACTCGGCGCGGTGATCCGGCACGAGATGCGCCGGACCGTGACCGAGACCGACAACCTGATGATCTGCGCGCTCACCCACAATCCGCAGCCGCTGCACCTGGACGCGGTCTATGCGGGCCAGACCGAGTTCGGCCGGATCGTGGTGAACGGCATTTTCACCTTCGGGCTGATGATCGGGATCTCCGTCCAGGACCTCACGGTAGGCACCCTGGTGGCCAACCTCGGGTACGACGAGCTGGTCATGCCCAAGCCGGTGTTCGTCGGCGACACCTTGCGGGTCGAGACCACGGTGCTCGAGAAGCGGCCCAGCAAGTCGCGCCCGGACCAGGGCCTCGTGGTGTTCGAGCACCGCACCTACAACCAGGCCGACGAGATCGTCTGCCGCTGCAAGCGCACCGCCCTGATGCGGCGGGAGGCGGCCGCCTAGTCTTAGTCTTGTCTAGACACCACCTTCATCCGCTCATCCGAAGAGCTGAGGCGCGCACGCGTCGTCAGCCGCCGAGGCTGGCCTCCATCCGCCGATCGGGAATGAGCCACATCAGCGCCACCGCGGCGTAGAGGGCATCGGCGGCAAGCGGGCTGACGAACGCCAGGCCGATGCCGGTCAGGTAGAGCACGGGCGACAGCTTGCCCTTCAGGTCGCGGCCCAGCGCGCGCCGCAGCGCCGAGTGCGGGCCCTGGTTGCGGACGATCACCTGCTGCATCAGGTACCAGGCCACCGCCGCCATCAGCAGGGAAACGCCATAGAGGGCCGTCGGCGCTGGGGCGAAGTGGTTCTCCCCCATCCAGCCGGTCGCGAAGGGCACCAGCGACAGCCAGAACAACAGGTGCAGGTTCGCCCACAACACCGCCCCGTCCACCGCTTCCACCACGTGGAAGAAGTGGTGGTGGTTGTTCCAGTAGATGCCGATGTAGACGAAGCTGAGCACGTAACTGAGGAACACCGGCCACAGCGCCGCGAGGTCGTGGAAGGTCGCACCGCGGGGCGGCGCCAGCTCCAGCACCATGATGGTGACGATGATGGCGAGGACGCCGTCGGTGAAAGCGGTGAGCCGGTCCCGGTTCATGCGCCCCCTCTCGCGCCGCATCCCGCTGGCGCAGGGTTAGCCTCGCCCGCGGAGATCCGCAATTCTCGGCGTGTCGCGCCGATCCATCTCCACCGCTTGCGGGGGCGTTCAGGCGCGCCAGAGCACCGAGCCTTCGAACAGCCGCCGCGCGCTGCGATAGCACGCGCGCGGCGTCAGCCGAAGCGGCCGGTGATGTAGTCGCTGGTGCGCGGGGTGGCGGGCCGGGTGAAGACCTGGTCGGTGGCGCCGAACTCGATCATCTCGCCCAGGTACATGAAGCCGGTGTAGTCGCTGATGCGCGCCGCCTGGCCCAGGTTGTGGGTGACGATGACGATGGTGTGGTCGGACTTGAGCTGGCTGACCGTCTCCTCCAGCCGGGCAGAGGAGATCGGGTCGAGCGCGGAGGTGGGCTCGTCGAGCAGCAGCACCTCCGGGCGCACGGCCACGCCGCGCGCGACGCACAGCCGCTGCTGCTGGCCGCCCGAGAGGCCCAGGCCCGAGGAGTGCAGCTTGTCCTTCACCTCGTCCCACAGGGCGGCGCGGCGCAGGGACTCCTCCACGCGCGCGTCCATGTCCGATTTCGAGAGGTTCTCGTAGAGGCGCACGCCGAAGGACACGTTGTCGTACACCGTCATCGGGAACGGCGTGGGCTTCTGGAACACCATGCCGATGCGCGAGCGCAGGCGCGCCAGGTCCATCCGCGGATTGAGGAGGTTCTCGCCGTCCATCAGGATCTCGCCCTCGGCCCGCTGGCCCGGATAGAGGGCGTACATGCGGTTCAGCGTGCGCAGCAGGGTGGACTTGCCGCAGCCCGAGGGGCCGATCAGGGCCGTCACCCGGTTGCGCGCGAAGGGCACGGAGACCGACTTCAGGGTCTGGGTCTTGCCATAGAAGAAGTCGAGGTTCTTGACCTCGAGCTTGACCTGGTCCGCAGGGACCGGCGCGATGCTGACGTCCAGCTTTTCGGCCTTCATCGTATTCATGAGCGGCTGGGCTCCTTGGCGACCGCGCGGGCGAGGATCGTCACGCCGAGGACCGCGCCGGCGATCAGCAGCGCCCCCGCCCAGGCCAGCCGGCGCCAGTCGTCGTAGGCGCTGAGCGCGAACTGGAAGATGACAACCGGCAAGTTGGCGGTCGGATGCCTGAGGTCGAGGTTGAAGAACTGGTTGTTGAGCGCCGTGAACAGCAGGGGGGCCGTCTCGCCGCTGATCCGCGCGAAGGCGAGCAGCCCGCCGGTCAGCATGCCGCTGCGCGCCGCCCGCAACAAGACCTTGCGGATGATGAAGGCGACCGGCGCGCCCAGGGCCCCGCCCGCCTCCCGCAGCG
>CBJNAS010000237.1:0-5508 GCA_966434565.1 uncultured Phenylobacterium sp. | reverse complement strand
GGGGCTGGTGTACAATCGCTTCCATACCACCGCCATGTGCTCCCCGACCCGGGCGGCGCTGCTGACGGGGCGCAACCATCACGCTGTGGGGAATGGGTCGCTTACCGATTTCCCCATGGGCGCTCCCGGTTATGACGGCATGATACCCAAGAGCGCGGCCACCATTGGCGAAGTCCTGCGCGAACACGGTTACAATACGGCGTGGTTCGGAAAACATCACAATGTGCCGGGCGGACCATTCCTGGGCAGCGGCCCGTTCGATTACATGCCAAATAACTTGGGGTTCGAGTATTTCTTTGGTTTCATAGGGTCTGACACCGACCAGTGGCATCCGACGTTGTACCGGAACGGCGGCCGGGTCATCGACACCACGCCGCAACCGATACTGGACGAGCGGCTGGCCGAGGACGCCATCCACTGGCTGCATCAACAGCAGGCGAGCGGTCAGGACAAGCCGTTCTTCATCTATTACGCCACCGGATCGGCGCACACGCCCCATCAGGCGCCGCCGGAATGGATCGCCAGGTTCCACGGCCGGTTCGACGCCGGCTGGGAGAAGGTGCGAGAGCAGACGCTGGCCCGGCAGAAGGCGAGGGGGCTGGTGCCCGCAGACACCAGACTTCCGCCATGGCCGGCGGATCTGCCGCACTGGAATGCGCTGGCTGCCGAGGAGAAGGCGTATCAGGCCCGCGCCATGGAGGCCTTCGCCGGGGAGCTCGCCTTTCAAGACGCGCAATTCGGACGACTCCTCGATGAACTCGACCGGATGGGTCTGCGCGACAACACCCTGGTCGTTTTTATCGAAGGCGATAATGGGCCTGACGCGGCCGGATCCCCGCGGGGATCCGTGGCGGAAGCCGGCGAGCACGGCAACCGCCAACTGACCGAGGCGGAGCATTGGACTTTGCGCGACAAGCTGGGCGGTCCGATGGTCGGCAGCAACTATGGCTCCGGCTGGGCTTTGGCGATGGCGGCGCCATTCCCTTATTACAAGCAGATCGCCTCTCATCTCGGCGGCACGCGCAACGGACTCGTCATATCCTGGCCACGGCGCCTGAATAAACGTGGCCTGCGTACTCAGTACGCGCACGTCACGGATATCTTTCCGACTCTGATTGATGCTGCGGGCGTGACTGAGCCCGACGCCATAAACGGTGTTCGGCAACAGTCGATAGACGGCGTCGACCTAACCTATTCGTTTGATAATCCTGACGCCCCCTCACGGCATCGCGTGCAATATTACGAGATGCTGGGAAACCGGGCGATCTATGCCGATGGATGGCTCGCCGCGACCGAGCCCGAGCGCGAGCCGTGGAAGATGGCGCAAGGCGCGGACGCCGCCATCAACAGGGCGCCCGATTACAAATGGGGCCTCTACGACCTCAGGCATGACTTCAATCAGTCGAAAGACCTGGCGACGCGTCACCCCCAGAAGCTTGCGGAGATGAAACGCCTGTTCGCCGATCAAGCGGCCCGCTATCAGCTCGCCCCAATCAACGACCGGACGGACTACGCCCGTATCACCAGCGCCGCCCGGGCCTACCTGAAGCCGCGAAATCAGTATGTCTACTGGGGCAAGGGGCTGAGCATTCCGCTCGACAATTCGCCACCGATCGAAGGGCGGGCGTTCACCATCACAGCGGACATCACCGGTGGTGACGGCGTCCTGGCCGCGACAGGCAGTTGGCTTGGCGGGTGGAGCTTCGGCGTCGAAGACGGCCATCCCGCCGTGTATCAGGCCTTGTCTCCCCTGCCGTCGGATCGGTTTCGGCTGTCCTCTCCGCAACGGATCGAGATCGGCCAACGCGCTCGCGTAAGCTTCGATTTGGACTACGACGGCGGCGGCGTGGGAAAGGGTGGCCTCGTTTCGATCGCCATCGATGGTCACAAGGTGGCGCAGGGTCGGATCGACCACACGATCGTCGGCCCTGATCCCCATAGTGAAAGTTTCGACGTCGGCCTCGATTCCGGAGTTCCCGTCGTCGACACCCATGGCGCATCCAACGCCTTCTCCGGGGAGTTGACGAAGCTGGTGGTCGACCTGGGGCCGGTGGGGCAGAAGCGCACTCCACCATGAACCGGCGCAGCCAGCATCGAAACCGGTCCGAGTCTCCGCGATCCGCCGCCCGGGACGGCATGCGCTGGCTTCCGGGCGGGGTCTTCGCCATGGGTTCCGAGCGCTTCTACCCCGAGGAGGGGCCGATCCGCCGGGTGCGGGTGGATCCGTTCTGGATCGACGAAACGCCGGTCACCAATGCGCAGTTTGCGCGCTTCGTCGCCGAGACCGGTCACGTCACCGCAGCTGAGATCCCGCCCGATCCTGCCGACTATCCCGGGATTCTCCCCGAACTGGTGGTCGCAGGGTCTGCGGTGTTCGAGCCGCCGCCCGGGCCGGTCGCCCTGAGCGGCCCCCCTGTCTGGTGGGTGTTCAAGCCGGGGGCCGACTGGCGTCATCCCAGCGGCCCGGACAGCTTGATCGAAGGCCTGGACCAGCATCCGGTCGTACACGTGGCCTATGCCGACGCGGAGGCCTATGCCGCCTGGGCGGGCAAGAGGCTGCCCACCGAGGCGGAATGGGAGTACGCCGCAAGATCCGGCCTGGAGGGGGCGGAATTCGCCTGGGGCGACGAGCTTGCGCCGGGCGGCGCCATGCTGGCCAACTATTGGCAGGGGGGGTTCCCGCACGAGAACCTGGCCCTCGACGGCTGGGAGCGGACCTCGCCGGTGCGATCGTTCCCACCGAACGGATTCGGCCTCTACGACATGATCGGCAATGTCTGGGAATGGACGCGCGACTGGTACGCCGATGTCCGGCCGAGCAACCGCGCGGCCGGCTGCTGCGTGGCCGACAACCCACGCGGGGCTCGCCGCGACCAGAGCTATGATCCCGTTGCGCCGACCGCGAAGATCCCCCGCAAGGTGCTCAAGGGCGGGTCATATCTGTGCGCCCCCGAGTACTGCCAGCGATACCGTCCCGCCGCCCGGCATCCCGAGCCGATCGACACCTCGGCCGGGCACGTGGGTTTTCGGTGCGTGATCGGGGCGCAGCGAGCCTGAGGTTTGCGGCGCTCATGCGAACTGCAACTGTCTGTGCTCGCCCGTCGGGGGGAGGCGGCGCAGTCAAACGCGAGGGGGCGGCGGTCTCGGCCGCTGCAGGCTTCGGGTGCGATATTCGCTCGGCGACTCGGCCGCCTCCCGTCTGAAGGCCGCGGCGAAACCGCTGGCCGTCGCGAATCCGCACTTTCGAGCCACCTGCTTCAACGACAGGTCCGTGCCGGTTAACAGCTCGCACGCGCGGGCGAACTGCGCGCGGGCGATGTGACGCACGACCGTTGAGCCAGTCGAACTGCGAAAGGACCGCAGCAGATGCCTCGGCGTCACCCCGACGAGCTGCGCGAGGGTGCGCACGGTGGGCGCGGCTCCGTCGATCTCTCGAAGCGCTTCCGTAATCCGGCGAATCTGCCACGGCGCAAGCCCGCCTTTTAACCCCGCCGGCCTGCCCTCGAGGCCGCCGCACGCGCGCACCAGATCGACCAAGACGCAGGTGAGCATCGCCTCGATTACGGCAAGCGAACCAAAGCCCGGGGCTCTGGCTTCGGCCGCGACGCGCCGGAGGCCGGCCACGATCGGCTCGCTGCGAAGGTTCAGTTGCGGCCGGGCGCGTCCCAGCGTTTCACAGAGGCCGTCGTCAGCTTCGAGACTTCCCGTGGGCTGAAACCTGCAGATCAGGAGGCGCTGGACACCGCCGGAATTCACGCAACGGAGCGGCAGGTTGGGTGGCCGGAAGATTAGCTTGCCTATTGGTGAGAACTCAGCTTTCGCTCTCGATCCGAGGCTCGCCCTAGAGTTGTCCGGGACCTTCGATAGCGAAAAACCTAAGATCGGCTCCGGGTCGCAGTACACTTCATCCAGCGGATCTAGCCAGTGGTACCGCCGAATTTCGATCGTGCCCGCGGCGACAGACAGGATCGAGTCAACTTCATATTCACCGGCGCAATGCATGTCAGATCGGCCTCAAGCCGTGCTTCCAGTGGCTACAGGCTCTGACCCAAGGTCGCCGGAACGTCGGAGCTGCGCTCAGTCTCGACCGGTAACGAACGCGCCGAGGAGGCCCGCTGCAGCCAATCCCGGGCCTCGGCCATCAGAGTGTCCTTGTCAGGCTGGAAGGACACAAAGCGGGCCGCCTCGAGGGCGGCGGCGGCCTCCCGACGGCATCTGTCGTATACGGACATCAAGACCCACCTGTGGCCTTCAACTCCTAGGAGTCTAATCCCGCTTCGGGCGGACCGGTTCATCGTCCCGCAGGACTACGGACACGCTGCGGGCGGCCCAACGCGGGCCGCCCTCACGCTGAACCGTTGGGCGGGCGCTGTCCGGGCGGACGGTCCCATCCCGTCGCGACGCACGCCCCGCCGCCGGGGCTCCGGAAATTTTCTATCGGCCCGTTAGCTCCTGCATCGAGCGAATTGGGCGTTGGCCTGACCAGTCCACGGCGGCCGCGCGGATCTGGCCATAGAGTTCGTAGATCGCCGCTTCCGGACCGATCATGCGTTCGGTCTCAAGCAGTTCGATGAAATGGCCGAGCCGGGGCCTTGAGTCGACGAACCCGAACCTTATCCGCGCATCGCCGGCGGTTCCCTGGTAGACGACAGGCTCACCCGCGGCGTCGTAGCGCGCCCTGACCGTGTCGAAATCATCGCGGAACGGCTGAAAAGTGTGGTGCAACGCCTCGCGTCGGTCGCCGAGAACTTCGGCATAGCATGACGCGACGCCTTGTGGCGGCCGGATCAATTCATATTGGAGGTCACGGCTATACCCGAAAGCCACCTGAAGAGGACCATATTCGACCGGGTCTCCGCGATACACGAGATCGTACAGCGGAAATTCCGTCACGAAGAATGGTCCGACTCCCTCCAGCGCGGCCAAGCTTCGCGCCGTGGCCTCGATGTCCCTCGTGGTGTAACAGACCTGCACCACATCTGTCTGCGTCATGCGCTCCTGCTCCCAACCTCGTGAGAGCGCCCAGGTCGACCGCTGTCCTGCATGGGTCGCAAGCGCCCGCAGCCGATAATCGGCGAGGCCGAGGCGGGCAAAATCGTCTGATGAGACGATCAGCATTCCAAATGCGCGCCGCTCCTGTTCGTGGGCAGGCTCGGCGATCGAGCCTCAGCTACGCGCCGATGCGCGCGCCGACCAGCGGCTGCACGGCGAGCATGAGCTGGCGAGCACGCTCCAGCGGAGTCACCTTTCCGACCAGCGAGATCTGCGGCGCCCCCACGCCGATGATCAGCTCCTGCGGCAACGCGTCGATGAATTCGCGGACCGGAAATTCCCCTTCGCCTGGAACGAGGCGATTTCCACCAGCCTCGGCAAGCATGTCCCCCTCGGAAATACTGAGTGGACCGTCGCAGAGCTGGGCTCCGCCAATGAGCTCGGGATCGATCTCCCGCAGGCTGTCGATCGTTCCGCCGGTCCGCATAAGGTGAAGGATGTCCACCATCAGGCCGA
>CBJNAS010000236.1:0-5509 GCA_966434565.1 uncultured Phenylobacterium sp. | reverse complement strand
CTCGGCGGCGCCCGCTCGGGCAAGAGCGCCTACGCCCAGGCGCTGGTCGAGGCCGCCGCGGCGCGCGGCGGGCGGCCGCCGGTTATGATCGCCACCGCCGAGTCGCTCGACGCGGAGATGGCTGCGCGCATCGCCCAGCACCGGCGCGAGCGCGGCGAGGCCTGGCGCACGGTGGAGAGTCCGATGGAGGTGGCGGCCGCAGTCCGCGCCCTGCATCCCGGCGAGGCCGCGGCGATCGACTGCCTGACGCTGTGGCTCAGCAACCTGATGTTCGCCGGCCGTGAGGTGGAGGCCGCTGCCGACGAGCTGCTCGTCGCGCTCGCCGAGACGCCGGCCGAGGTGGCGGTGGTGTCCAACGAGGTGGGCATGAGCCTGGTGCCGGAGAACGCGCTGGGGCGCGCCTTCCGCGACGCGGCGGGCCGGCTGAACCGCCGCGTGGCGGCGCGTGCCGACCACGCCGTGGTCATGTTCTGCGGGCTTGCTGTCACGCTCAAGGGCGCGCCGCCGATGATCCCCCCGACCCATATCTAGCGCCTGACGATGAGGTCCTGCGGCGAGATCCGCCGCTCCCAGCCCAGCCGGGCGAGCTCCGGCTCCGTGGTCTCGTGTTGCGGATAGCCCAGGCAGAAGTAGCCGATCAGCGGCCAGTCGGCGGGAACCTCCAGGGTGCGCGCCACCTCGGGGGGATCCAGGATCGAGACCCAGCCCATGCCGATGCCCCGCGCCCGCGCGGCGAGCCACATCTCGGTGATCGCAGCGACCGCGGAATAGCGCAGCATCTCGGGCATGGTGCGCCGGCCGAGGCCGTTGCCGACCTCGGTGGTCTCGTCGACGAAGACGGCCATGTGCGCCGGCGCCTCCTCCAGGCCGGCCAGCTTCAGCCGGGCGTAGAGCGCGCGCCGCTCGCCCGAATAGGCCTGCAGCGCCTCGTGGTTGGTCGCCTTGAAGTTGGCGACGATCGCCGCGCGGCGCGCCGGGTCGTCGACCACCACGAAACGCCAGGGCTGGCTCAAGCCCACCGAGGGGCCCAGGCAGGCCTCCTCGATCAGCGCCTCCAGGGTTCCCGCGGGCAGCGGGTCGCGGCGGAACCGGCGCACGTCGCGCCGCCAGGCGAACAGCTCGTGCAGCCGGGACTGGAAGGGCTCGTCGAAGACGGGCGGCGCGCAGGGTTCGAGCATCAAGCTTCCCCGGACTTGGGGGCGGCGCGCAGGCGGGCGACGGCCAACGAGGCGCACCATCCGCCGACGAACAGGCCAATGAGCATAAGGCCCAGCATGTTGAAATGATCCGCGATCCGTTCGGCGATCGTCCAGGCGCCGCCTTGCAGATGCAATCCTCCAGCGATCAGGGTGGCGGTCTCAACCGCGCCGATCAGCAGCGCCGTCAGCGAGGAGACCAGGGTGATCACCAGGTTGTAGAGCAGCTTGCGGCGCGGCTCGACAAAGGCCCACTGGTAGGCGCCCACCATCAGCACGCCGTCGGTGGCGTCGACCAGCGACATGCCCGCGGCGAACAGGATGGGAAAGACCAGCGCCACCGCCAGCGGCGCGCCGGAGGAGGTCTGGCTGGCCGAGAGGCCCATGACGCTGACCTCGGTCGCCGTCTCGAAGCCGAGGCCGAACAGGAGGCCCAGCGGCGCCATCTGCCAGCTCGCGTTGATCATGGCGAACATCGGCCCCAGCAGCCGGCCGAGCGGGCCGGCCGCCACGGGCGCCGCGGCCGCCCCCAGCTCCGCCGCGCCGGAGCGCAGCCCCCGCCAGGCCTTCAGCAGGCCGGCCAGGATCGACAGGTTCATGGCGGCGATGGCGAACAGGAAGGTCGCCGAGATCAGGGTGGAGATCGTCCCCGCGACGGACTTCAAGCCCTCCATGTGGGCGAGGACGCCGGCGGTCAGCGCGACCAGCATGGAGGCGATGAAGACCACGCTGGAATGGCCGAGCGCGAAGAACAGGCCGATGGTCACCGGCCGGCGACCGTCCTGCATCAGCTTGCGGGTGACGTTGTCTATGGCCGCGATGTGGTCGGCGTCGACCGCATGGCGCAGGCCGAAGCCGTAGGCCAGCGCGGCGGTCCCGAGCAGCAGCGGGTAATCGTGCAGCAGCATCAGCGCATAGGCCCAGGCCGCCAGATTGGCCGGGATCAGGCCGGCGTAGAGCGCCAGCACCTTGCGCTTCAGCGCGCCGGCAGGGGCGGGAGCCTTGATCATGGCGCGGTGTCGTCCGTGGCGATGGCGTGGAAGAAGGCGCCGGTGACCCTGCCGCGCCGTCCGCCGGCGGGTCCGAGGTCGCGCCCGTGGGCGTCGGCCAGCTGCGCCAGGGGCGCGTCGGGGCCCGGATCGACCAGGCTGGCGTAATGGAACTCATGACCGCGTACGTGGCCGCCGGCCGGGCCGATCGGCGCCTCGGCCAGCAGGCGGGCGCGGCGGTAGCCGAGGTTCATCCGGCGCCTGGCGAAGGAGGTGGAATGGCCCAGCAGGCCCGCCATGGCGTGGCGCGCGCCGGCGGCGTCCTCCAGCCCTTCGCCCAGAGCCATGTAGCCGCCGCACTCGCCGTGCACGTCCCTCGTTTCGGCGAAGCGCCTCAGGCCCGCCTTGAAGCGCGCGGCGGCGGCCAGGGCGCCGGCGTGCAGCTCGGGATAGCCGCCCGGCAGCCAGCAGACGTCGCAGTCCGCGGGCGGCGGCTCGTCGGCGAGCGGCGAGAAGGCATGGATCTCGGCGCCGGCGCGCCGCCAGGCCTGCAGGTGGTGCGGATAGACGAAGCTGAAGGCCGCATCCCGGGCGAGCGCGATCCGCTGGCCCGGCGGCGGCAGCGGCGGGGCGTCCGCCGGCGCGACGACGAGGCGCGGCGGACGGGCCAGGGCGGCGATGGCTTCGAGGTCGAGGTGCGCCTCGGCCAGGTCCGCCAGGCGCTCGAGGTGCTCGGCAAGCGCTGGATGCTCGTCGGCCTGCACCAGGCCCAGGTGCCGCTCCGGGACGGCGCAGCGCTCGTCACGCGGCACGGCGCCCAGGATAGGAAGCCCGATCGCCGCCATGGCCTGGGCGATCCCCGTCCGGTGCCGCTCGCTGGCCAGGCGGTTGAGGACGACGCCGGCGATCTCCACCCCCGGCGCGTGGCCGATGAAGCCGCGCGCCACGGCTGCCGCGGTCTGCGACTGGCCGGAGACGTCGAGCACCAGCAGCACAGGAAGGCCGAGGCCGGCGGCCAGGTCCGCGCCCGCGCCGGAGCGTCCGGGCTCGACCGCGACGCCGTCGAACAGCCCCATGGCGGATTCCACGACCAGCAGCTCGCTGTGAGCGGCGGCCTCGCTGGCCAGCGTCCCGAGCTGGAGCGGGTTCATCGCCCAGCTGTCCAGGTTCAGGCTGGGCGCGCCGGTGGCCGCGGCATGGAAGGCCGGATCGATATAGTCCGGCCCCGACTTCGCCGCCCGCACGGCGACGCCCCGCCGCCGTAAGGCCGCGAGAATGGCCAGGGTCAGGGTGGTCTTGCCGGAGCCCGACCGGGGCGCGCCAATGATCAGCCCGCGCGCGGTCATGGGAAGAACGCCCCCTCAGCCAGCTTCGCTGACAGCTCCCCCGCTTCGCGGTGGAGCATCTTGGCTCCAGATCCTCCACCGCCGAGCCGCGGGTGCGGGACGGCGGGCGCGTTTGGCGCCCTGCGATGACAGTTGCCAACCCCGGCGGTATAGCCTCCCTCATGGCGAACGAGCGGCCGCTGCGCAGGGGCTGGACGACCGGGGCGTGCGCGGCGGCGGCGGCCAAGGCGGCCTATGCGGGCCTGCTCACCGGAGCGTTTCCGGATCCGGTGGAGATCGGCCTGCCGGGCGGCCAGCGCGTCGCCTTCGCGCTCGCCGAAACCGAGAGGGGCGAGGACTTCGCCACCGCGGGCGTGGTCAAGGACGCCGGCGACGATCCGGACGTCACCCACGGCGCCTTGATCCGCGCCACCGTTTGCCGCGGTCCGGCGGGCAGCGGCGTGACCTTCCGCGCTGGCCCGGGCGTCGGCGTGGTCACCCGGCCGGGCCTGCCGCTGGCGCCCGGCCAGCCGGCCATCAACCCCGTGCCCCGCCGGATGATCGCCGAGGCCCTGGGCGAGGTGGCGGCGGGAGACGTTCTCGTCGAGATTTCCGTGCCCGGCGGCGAAGCCCTGGCCGAGCGGACGCTGAATCCCCGCCTGGGGATCGTCGGCGGCATCTCCATCCTCGGCACGACCGGGATCGTCACGCCCTATTCCTGCTCGGCCTGGATATTCGGCATTCGCCAGGGGATCGACGTGGCGCGCGCCGCGGGCCTCAGCCACGTCGCCGGCGCGACCGGGCGCACCTCCGAGGCGGCCGTCCAGGCGCTCTACGGCCTGCCGGAGATCGCGCTGATCGACATGGGCGACTTCGTGGGCGGCATGCTCAAGCACCTGCGCGACCACCCGATCCCGCGGGTCAGCATCGCCGGCGGGGTGGCGAAGATCACCAAGCTCGCCCAGGGCCGGCTCGACCTGCATTCCAAGCGCGGATCGGCCGACCTGGCGGCGCTGGCCGAGGTCGCGGCCGAGGCCGGCGCGCCCGCGGCCCTGGCCGAGCGGATGGCGGCGGCCAACACCGTGCTCGAATGCTTCCAGCTTGCCGACCAGGCGGGCTTGCCGCTGGCCGGCATGGTCGCCGAGCGCGCCCGCGCCGTGGCCGCCGAGGCGCTGCAGGGCGCCCCCGTGGACCTCGAGGTGCTGGTGTTCGACCGCGACGGCGGCTTGCTGGCGCAGACCGGCTTTCCTCATGCCGGCGTCTCTTCCGACCGGAACCGGCGGGCATAGCCCTTCTGGTAGAGGGCGCTGTCGCGGAAGTCGGCCGCGCCCAGGGCCGGTCCGACCATGATCAGCGCGGTGCGCTCGACCGGCTCGGCCGCCAGCGCCTCGACCAGACCGCCCAACGGTGCGCGGACGATCCGCTCGTCCGGCCAGCTCGCCCGCACCACCACGGCCGCGGGACAGTCTGCGCCATAGAGCGGCAGCAGCTTCTCCACCACCTTGTCCAGGGCATGGATGGCGAGGTGGATGGCGAGCGTCGCCCCGGTCGCGCCGAAGGCCTCCAGGGTCTCGCCGTCGGGCATCTTCGAGGCGCGGCCGGAGAGCCTGGTCAGCACCACGCTCTGGGCGACTTCCGGCACGGTCAGCTCGCGGCCGAGCGCGGCGGCGGCGGCGGAGAAGGCCGGCACGCCGGGGGTCAGGGTGTACGGAATACCGAGGCGCTCCAGCCGGCGGATCTGCTCGGCCACCGCGCTCCAGATGGCCAGGTCGCCGGAGTGCAGGCGCGCGACGTCCTGGCCGGCCTGGTGGGCGCGCAGGTACTCGGCCTCGATCTCGTCGAGCGTGAGCGGGGCGGTGTCGACGAGCTGTGCATCCGGCGGGCAGTGGGCGAGCAGCTCCGGCGGCACGATCGAGCCCGCGTAGAGGCAGACCGGGCAGCTGGCCAGCAGGTCGCGGCCGCGCAGGGTGATCAGGTCCGCCGCGCCGGGCCCGGCGCC
>CBJNAS010000235.1:0-5512 GCA_966434565.1 uncultured Phenylobacterium sp. | reverse complement strand
AGCCGCCATCGCGGAGCCCTGCCGCATTCGACGGCGTCGCGAACCGATGGGGCGGGACGCGCCGATGGCGCGCGATCGGCAGAAATGATCCACCTCCGCGTTGAGGCAACGTCGGAACGGACGAGGGAATCGGATCTCGGTCAGCGCCGCTGACGTCCTCGCCCGCTTCGGTCACCCGCGCCGAAAGACCCGCCGAGCGCGCCGATGCAGCATTGGGCGATCTCAGGCTGGCAGCGAGATGTCATGGGCTACCCGTTTACCGGGCGTGAACCGCGCCGGCATCCGCGCCCAGCCGTTGACAGCGGCGATTCCCCGGTAGCGCTCGGCCCTGGACTCCTGCACCTCATAATCGGGCATGCGGCCAAGCACCGCCATGATCATTTCGTCGAACATCAGGCGGGCGAGGTGGGAGCCAACGCAGCGGTGCATGCCAAGGCCGAAGGCGGTGTGGCGGTTCGGGAAACGATCGATACGAAAGCTGTCGGCGTCCTCGAACTCCCGTTCGTCACGGTTCGCCGAAGCGAGCGCCACAAGAACCCTATCGCCCGCTTCAATCCTCTGGCCACCGAGTTCATAGGCTCGCAACGCCGTTCGGGCCTGGTTCTGGACGGGCGTGTAGAAACGGAGGAACTCGTCGATCGCCGCAGACAGAAGCGAGGGATCTTCAATCAGCCGCCGCCGGTCGCCAAGGTGGCGATGGAGATGCCAGAAGGCGTTGGCCGTCAGGGCCGTCGTGGTGTCAACGCCGCCGCCGATCACATTGAGCAGGATGTCCACGACTTCCGCATGCGGGTAGGGGCCTTCCCCAGGGCGCTCGGCGCAGACGATCGCCGTAGCCAGATCGTCGATCGGATCCTTCTTGCGCTTTTCGACGAGCGCCTCGATCTGCTCGACGATCCACGCCATGTCCCGCGCCGCCTTCTCGCGCTCGGACGATCCCGCGGGACTGGACGGAAAGGCGTGGAACGGATCGGCAAACCGCTGCCATTCGTCCAGCGGCAGGCCTAGCAGTTCCATGGTCATGATGGCCGGCAAGGGATTGGCGAGATCCAGCACCAGATCCATTTCACCGGTCTCGACATGGCGGTCGATCAGAGCGGCGGTGTAGCGGCGCGCCTTGTCACGAAACGCCTTGACCTTCGTCGGGCTGAGCGCGCGATTGAGGATGAGCCGGGTGGGTTCCCATTCGGGCAGATCGGTTTCCGTGGGAACCAGGCGAAAGGGCAGCGGAGGTATGGAGATCCCGCCAGCGAGCCGGCCCGCCTCGTCGTGAAAACGCCCCGAAGCGAAGGTCGCTGCATCGCGCAGCACCTCGGAAACTTCAGCATATCCCGAAACCAGCCAAAACCCCTCGTAGTGGTCCGACCAGGCGACGCGAGACAGATTTCGGATGCGCGCGTACCGGGCGGCCCAGTCGGCCGCGTGTTCGGAAGAGTGCTGATCGAAGTCCACGCGCGCTCTGGTGATAGGGCGTTTCATATGGCGCTCCCTCCACCGACGGGTCTCACGCCCATCAGATACTCACTAGTATCAAATGCATGCGTCGCGATCAACGGACTTGCGTTACGCCGATCGCCTTGAAATGACAGCGGATCGCAAGCCGCAAGGGGTAGCGCCGCATGCATGATCATCGCCGCGAAGTCGCGCCTTCCGGGCCGGTGCGCCGCGGCCGCGTCTCGCCGGAAGAACAGGCGCGCCGTCGTGAACTTCTCCTCGACACCGCTTTTGATGAATTCGTCACCCACGGCTTCATGGAAGCCAATCTCGATCGGATCGCGAAACGATGCCGAATCAGCAAGATGACCATCTATCGCCAGATCGGGGACAAAGAGCGGCTGTTCTCGTTGGCCACTGAAACCGTGGCCAATTCGTTGAAGCGCGAGGTTCTGGAGGCGACCCAGAGCGGAGGCTCGCTGAACGAGGTCGTTGCCACTTACGTCGAGATCTTCAAGCGGTCCAGCAACGCCCGGGACTACGCGATCCTGCGCTTGGCCATCGCCGAGTCAAAGCGTTTCCCCTGGCTTGCATTGGAAATGCTGCGGCGGATCGCGGGAATCTCCGAGCCAATGGCCGAATACCTGCACAAGGAGTCGCAGGGTCGGGTCTCGCTCGACAAGGCGCGCAGGCAGGCGCTGGTTCTGCAATCCATGGCGGTCGGCGGCTTTCTCAAACTACTGGGCGCGACCGCCCCCGACACGGAGGAATGGTCCAACGACGTTTGCGAGCTGTTTCTGCAGGGCTTCGGCGTAGACCCAACTCACTGGCGCCAACCAGGTGAGGGAGCAGGCTGATCCGAAAACGGCAGCTCTCAATAGAGAGAAGAGGGCCCGTGAGCATAATGGAAATGGCGCGCTGGAACTAGACGTACTTCCCTGCTCTTCGCCTGTATTGATGTCGCCCCGCTGGGCTGGAGCCACATCAGTCTCACCAGCGATTACGTGTGGCGGGAGACCGCCGCCGGAGCCGACGACTTCCTTCACTTGCGGCTGAACGAGCGGTTCAGCGTTTGTGCGCTCAACAACGCTAAGCGCGAGCGAGATGAGAACACAATATCGACCTCTAAAACGCGCTCGTTGCCTGATGAACGCCAGCGGCGATGGCCATGCAGATCAAGCGATCTGCGCATCTCACCGGGTGCGACAGCCTTTGCCTCAGACCTCCGCCCACTGGCGCAGCAGGTTGTGGTAGCAGCCGACGAGAGTTCGCCGCGCCGCCTCGTCCGCCCCCGTCCGGTTCAACTGCTGGATCGCCTCATCCATATCGAACAATAGCGCGCACCGAGCGTCGTCACGCACCAGGCTCTGAATCCAGAAGACGCACGCTAGACGCTCGCCGCGGGTGACCGGCGTGACCTGATGCAGGCTGCTGGCCGGATAGAGGACGAGATCCCCGGGGGAGAGCTTGACGGTGTGCGTCCCGTAGGTATCGGCGACCTCCAGCTCGCCGCCGTCGTAGCCCTCCGGCGCGGACAGAAACAGGGTGGCCGACAAATCGGTGCGCAGCTTGCGGCCGGTCCGCGGATCGAGCCTGACCCCGCCGTCCACGTGGGGGCCAAAGTTCATGCCCTCGCCGTAGCGGTTGAACATCGGCGGATAGACCACATTGGGCAGGGCGGCGCTGATGAACAGCGGATGCCGCTCCAGCGCCGAGAGGACGATCGCCTGGGTCTCGGCGGCGATTGGCGAGGTCTCCTCGATCTGCTGGTTGTGCTTGACCGTTGCCCCCTGATGACCGGCGGTCACCCGACCGTCGACCCAGGCGGCGCCCGCTGTGTCCAGCAGGGCGCGCAAGGCGCGGACGGCTTGCGGCGACAGGACTTGCTCCACGGTGACCAGCATGACTTCGGGCTCGGGCTCAGCGACGAACGACCAGGGTCAGCATCGCCGTTCGGCCCGTGCCGGGAACGATGCGTCCGCCGTCCGACTGGATCAGACTGTCGTAGTAGGTCTTGTTGGCCAAGTTGAACACGTTGAGGCGCAACTCATACCCGGGCCGGAGAAAAGCGATGGTCGCGTCGAACCGCACGTATGCCGGCGCGCTCACCAGATTGGTGTTGTTGGCGTAGCGCTTGGCGGCGTAAACGGCGCCGCCGCCCACCTGCCAGACGGGACCCAGGTCATAGGTGGTCCAGAGGGTCGCGCTGTCATTAGGCGTGTTGAGGGGGATTTTGCCCAGGGTCCCGGGCGCGATCGCCTGCACGATCTTGGCGTCCAGGTGCGTGTAGCCGGCGAAGATCTGCCAGTCGGGGGTCAGCTGGCCGGTCGCGCCCAGGCGCGCGCCGCGCACCCGGATCGTGCCGTTCGCCGTATAGGTGTTGTCGGAATTCTGCGAGCGCGAATTATCCTGGGTGATCTGGAAGAGCGCGGCGGAGAGGTCGAGCTTGTCCTGCAACAGATCCCACTTGCCGCCGACCTCATAGGCCTTGTTGGTCTCCGGCGGCAACGGCTGGCTGAGCCCCGTGGTCGAGACGAGCTGCTCCAGCGATGGATTGAACGAGGTCGAATAGGAGACGTAGTAGCTCTGTGCGCGCGACGGTTGCCAGAGCAGGCCGGCGCGGACGCTGGTGAAGTCCACCGTCTGCGTAGCCCGGGCCAGGGTGGTGTTGGCGGCGGTGTTGCTGCTGTTGATCGAATTGCTGATCGAAGCGGCGTAGCGGTCGTAGCGGACCCCGCCCACCAGCTTCAGCTGTCCGGTGAGCGCGAGGGTGTCGTTCAGGTAGGCCGCCTGATTATCGGCGCTGCCGATCGCGAGATTTCCCAGCGTCTGTGGCCCGGTCGGCGAGACCGTGTAGGCCGGATCGACCAGCGCGACACAGCCGGTGTAGCCGGACGCCAGCGCCACCCCGTTGCAGGACCCTGTCCGTAGATAGGTCTGGTTGCGGTAGGAGTCGTGGCCGACCTCGATCCCCGCCAGTAGCTCGTGCGTGAACGGGCCCGTGGCGAGGATCCCGCTCGCCTCCAGCTGGTCGTAGAGCGACGTGTCATGGATCAGCCGGTCGTGGCTCTGCAGCCGAACAGCGAGCTGGTCCAACGGCAGGCTGCTGACCCCGGCGGGCGTCAGCGCGGAGTAGCCCTTGGCGCCGACGGCGCCGATGCCTTGCGCCGCAGTCTCGCGGGCGTCCGTGCGGACGTTGTTATACTGCAACTGATTGCGCAGCTGGATCCCGCTGTCGAAGCGGTGCTTGAGCTCCGCCTCGATCGCGCCGACGGTCTGGATCGTCCGGTCGTCGGCATAGCCGTACACCGTGTCGCGGCCGCTCTGTGCTGGAGCGCCGTTCAGCGGCGGCACGCCATAGTCCGGACGGTCGTTGTTGTGTTGGAAGAGACCCGTCACCGTAAGCTGCGTTGGTCCGTCGATCCCCAGTCTCACCGAGGGCGCGACGCCGTAATCATGCACCTTGGTCTTGTCGCGGGTCGAAACGGCGCCGGTCTGGCCCATCACCGCCAGCCGCGCCGCCGCGCGCTCGGCGATCGGTCCGTTCATGTCGAGCGTGGTGCGCGCGAGGCCATTCGTCGTTCCCGAGGCGTCGATCTCCATGGACGGCCGCAGGCTCGGCCGCTTGGAGACCTGGTTGATCGCCCCGCCCGTCGAGCCGCGGCCAAACAGCATCGACGACGGGCCCATCATCACGTCGACGGATTCGAGCGCGAAGGTGTCGCGATAGTACTGGCCGCGGTCGCGCATGCCGTCGAGGAAGATGTCGGTTCGTGCGCTGAAGCCGTTGAGATTGATGTTGTTGCCGATCTGGCCGCCCTCGGCGCCGCCGATGGTGATCCCGGGCACGTTGCGCAGCGCATCGGCGAGCGAGGTCGCGCCCTCCGACTGGAGCAGCTTCCTGTCCAGCACGGTGATCGACTGCGGGATGTCGTGCGGGTCCTGGGGCAGCTTGCTCAAGCTGACCGCCTCGCCCTGGCCCGGCGCCGCCGCGACCACCGTGATACCTCCGACGGTAGCCGCCGCCTCCTCAGCACGCGCCCCCAACGGCGCAAGCGCCAGCCCGCCGGCTAAGCCT
>CBJNAS010000234.1:0-5546 GCA_966434565.1 uncultured Phenylobacterium sp. | reverse complement strand
CGCCGACGCTCCCCCGTCCTCAGGGTCTCCACGGCGCCCAGGATCACCAGGCCCGAGAGCATCAGCAGGCCGACGCTGTGCGACCAGGCGATGCAGAGCTCCAGGACCGCAAGGCCCACGAGGCGCCACGTCCCGCGACGCGCCAGCCAGCGGCCCTGCGCATACCAGGCGCCGACGATCAGGGCGCAGATGAACGGGTACATCCGCACCTGGTCGCCATAGGCGATCGCCGCCGGGGAGACGGCGAGCAGGGCGCCCGCCGCCAGGCCGACACGCGCTCCGTAGAGCCGGCCGGCGGCCAGCATCAGCGCCAGGACCGCCAGCGTGCTCCACAGGATCGAATTGGCCATCAGCCAGCCGTCGCCTTGCGCCGGCAGCGCCCAGAGGCTGAGCTGGAGATAATAGAGCGGCGGATGCGGATCGAAGCGGCTGGCGAGCAGGGCCGCGAGCGGGCCGTGGGCGCTGAAGTTGGCGGAGAGCAGCTCGTCATACCAGAGCTGATGACGGCCCATGCCGACGGCGCGCAGGATCGCCGCCGCCATTACGACGGCCCCGCCCAGGGCGAGCAAGGCCCGATCCGGTCGGGCTCGGGTCGCGGCGCCGGCCGCGCCGGCTGCGTGTTCCGCCAAGTCCATCCCCCTTGCTCGCGCTGGTCCCGGCGCAGCTATCAGGTGTCGCGCGTCGTTTCGATCCAGAAGGACCCGCCGAGCGTCTCGCCGCTGTTGTTATAGCGCTCGGGGATGTCCCTGCCGGCCCCGGGCGCGCGCAGCAGCTCGCTGACCAGCGGGCGGAGCTGCGGGTCGATGGCGGCGTAGTAGTTGGGCAGCACCACGCGGAAGTCCTGCCTGGGGCAGAGCAGCATGGCGGCCAGCATGTACTGCTCGGAATAGAGCCTGTCGTTCCAGCCCGCGGGATAGTCGTCCGGCAGGAAGATGTCGTGGATGTGGACCAGCACGCCGGGCGCCAGCCGCGGCAGCACCTCGAGGAAGAGCACGGTCACGTCGGAATTGGTGAACACCCGGTGCGAGCCGTCGTAGAACAGGATGTCGCCGCTCTGCAGCTGGTCGAACACCTCGAGTTCGCAATCCTCCAGCGGCTTGCGCACCACGCGATCGCACAGCTGGTTGATTTCCAGGCGCGGCCGCGGGTCGATCGAGGTGATGGTAGTGGCCAGGCCGGCCTGTTTGATCGCGTGCCGGGCGAACAGGGTCGAGTGGCCCGAGCCGATCTCGAGGTAGCGCGTGGGCTGGCGCTCCAGCAGGAAGCCCATCAGCGAACAGGCGTCGAGGCCGGTGAACCAGAAATTGTCCCAGAAGGGCGTCAGGGCCCCGGCCGGGGGCGCGTCGTAGCCGATGGCGTGGAACACCGGCTTGTGCGCCGCAAAACGCGTCAGAGCCTGCTCATAGTCGAGGCGCCAGCGGTCGAGCGCCTTCACCAGGCCCGGGTGGGAGGGGCGATCGTAGCCCCAGCGCGGCCGGGGCTGGACGGGATAATAGTCGGCGACGGAGTGGCTCCAGCGCCCCCAGCCGCGCAGCTTCCGCAGGGTCTGTTTCAAAATCCGGTCCCCACTCGCAACACACCCTGCCTGCCTGCAACATTTTTCGAAGATCGCCTACTCCCGTCAAGCTGGCGAGGCGCATCGCGGCCTTGGCGCGGCGCCTGCGCTGTCCTAGAGCCTGTCAGGGATCCGGCCAGGCCGAACGCCCTCTCCGTCCCGACGCTTGCGCGCCGATCCACCTCCCCCGCTCCGCGGTGGAGGATCTGGAAGCGCGAAGATGCTCCACCGCGCGGCGGGGGAGCTGTCAGCGAAGCTGACTGAGGGGGCGTTCCGCGCCTTCGTGCGGCGCGGGTCCACGGCGTTGCCGGCTGCACATCGGGGGAGCCATGCGGACATCGGTCATCGTCGATCCCCTCAGCGGCCGCGAGCAGGTCGTCTCCCGGCTGGGGATGGGGTGCAGCCGCGTGGGGTCGCTGGGCAATCCCGTCGGTCCGAAGGCGCTGCGCGCGCTGATGGAGCGGGCGCTGGATCTGGGCGTCTGCGTTTTCGACACCGCCGACATCTATGGCCAGGGCGACAGCGAGCGCGAGATCGGCCGGGCGCTCCGGCGCCGCCGCGGCGAGGCCTTCGTCATCACCAAGTTCGGCAAGCGGTTTTCCCCGGCCATGCGGCTGATCCGGCCGCTCAAGCCGGTGATCAAGCCGCTGCTGCGCGCCCGCGGGGCCAGCTCGGCGGTCACCGCCCGCCGCGACGGCGTGATGCGCGAGGACTTCACCCCCGAGCGGCTGGAGCTTGCGTTCGAGGCCTCGCTGCGGCGCCTGCGGTTCGACTACGTCGACGCCGTCCTGCTGCACGGGCCGCCGACGAGCATCTACGCCGACGCGGGCGTCCGCGCCCTGCTGATCGAGCTGCAGGCGAGCGGCCGTGTGCGCCACTTCGGCGCCTCCTGCGAGACCTGGGATGACGTCGGCGCCGCGCTCGCCATTCCCGGGCTCAGCGTCCTGCAGCTGCCGCTGGACCTCTCCGACCAGCTCTGGGCCTCCGAGCTCGGCGCCGAGGCGGCCAGGCGCGGCGTCGCGGTCTTCATCCGCGAGGCGATGCGGCTGCAGCCGCAGCTGGCGCCCGCCGCGGCAGTGCGGACCGCGGCCGAGCGCCCGGGCCCGGTCTGCGTCATCGCCGGCATGAGCCGCCAGAAGCACCTCGACGAGCTGGTCGGCGTCTGCTCCTGACGCAGGCGCGCGTCACGGAATCGCCTTCGGCGCAGCTTCGGCTTGGCCGGACTGACGCCGGGGCCGGCTAAACTCCTGGTGTGTCCATGGTTGAAGAGGTTGCGCCGCCGTGAGCCTGCTCGTCCGTTCGAGGCCGCTTCGCCCACTCACCGCGCTGGCGGCGTTCCTGCTGGCGATGGCCGCGGCGGACACCGCCCTGGCCGACCCGCCGGCGCCGCCTGCCGGAGAGGTCCGCACTCTGGAGAGCTTCGCCGCGGCGCTGGGCGTGAGCCTGGGCGGGGCGGACGACGGGCCGGTGTTCGAAGCGGCCAACAAGGCGATCGTCGCCGCCGCCCGCTCCGGCGGGCTCACCGTCGCCCTTCCCGTGGGCCGGGTGGAGCGCACCTCCGTCACCCTGCTGCTGGACAACAACGGCGGCTATGTCTGCCCCGCGCCGGGCCGCTGCGTCGTCGAGGCCGTGCGGCCGAGCGACAGCGCCGCGGCGACCTGGCTGGTGCGGGTCGCCGATCCGCACGCCACCAACCTCGTGCTGTCCGGGATCACCTTCTACGGCGGCTGGCAATGGGCCCGCGCCCCCTATGGCGCGGCGCCCGAGACCGACCCCTGGATCGAGCGGCAGGGCGGGGTGAACATCGCCCACGCCTTCAACGGGGCGGACGATCCGGCCTTCATGGCCAACAGCCCCACGCGCGCCCAGACGCCCAGCGACCACATCGAGAACCTGGTGATCTCGGGCTTCGGCGGCGACTGCCTGGTGGTGACCGGGGCCGGCCAGAACAACTACCACAACATCCGCGGCCAGAACTGCGGCGGCCACGGCCTGGTGATCGACAGCTACGACAACAAGTTCTCGGACATCGACTTCGGCGGGGTCGGGCGCTCCTGCCTGTTCACCCGGCCCGCCGGGGGGACCAACTACATCGAGGGCAAGGTCTGGTACTGCGGCTTCCGGCTGAAGAGCGCCGACGACCACGGCGTCCGCAACGACGCCAGCGGCAATTTGATGCAGCTGATCGTCCAGGACACCTACGGCGACGCGATCCGCAATTCCGGCCTGACCAACTCCATCAATGCGGTGGTCAGCTGGCAGGGCGTGATGTCGCCGATGGATCCGGGGCCGATCTCTGCCTACACCTGCGTCGGCTGCGCCTATAATATAGTCACCCTGAACGCTTCGATCTGGACGGAGCATCAGGCCTTCCCGAACGTGACCCGCCTCTATCGCGACCTCAGCAACGGCGCGCAGTACGGGCGCAACAACATCGTCACCATCAGCGAGCGCGGCTGGCCGCAGGACCATTCCGTCAGCATCTGGACCTCCTTCTGGTTCGAAGGGCCGCTGGAGGTCTCCAACCGCATCACCCTGAACGGCATCGACCGCATCCGCTACGCCGCGCCCGGCCCCTCCGGCCTGCTCGACTACACCGCCGGCATGAACGGCTCGGCCGTCGGCACGATCGTGTTCGGGCCTCAGAGCGCCAATCCCGGCAAGGTGGCTGTGCTGTGCCAGGGCGCCGGCGCCTCCGCCTGCGCCCTGCAGGGCTTCAGCACCACGGCGACCGCGGCCAGCGGCAGGCTGAGGGTCAGCGGCCCCTTCGCGCCGGGCGAGACGGTGACGATCGGCGGGGCGGTCTACACCTTCGACCGCGAGCTGAAGGCGCTGCCGGGCCATGTCCGGATCGGTTCGGATGCGGCCGCCTCGCTGGCCAACCTCGCCGCCGCGATCAACGCCGCCGGCGGGACGCCGGGCCGGGATTATGCCGAGGTCACCGTCCCGGACGAATCCGTGACCGCGTCGCGCGAGGCCGCCGGCGGGCTGATGGTCACCGCCCGGGTCCGCGGCCGGGCCGGAAACCGCATTCCGGTCTCCGCCCATGCGGCGCACGCGACCTGGACGGGGCCCACGCTTTCGGGCGGGAGCGACGGGGTGCAGAGCTACGCCCCGGCGTTCACCTGGACGAGGGATGGCCGCGCAGGGCTGCCGAACCTGCCGGGTCCCTACGCCGACGACGCCGCGGCCGCGGCCGCGGGGGTGGAACTCGGCGAGCTGTACCGGGACGCCGCCTCGGTGGTGCACGTGCGGATGGGCGCGCCGCGGCCGCCGCCCACGGCGGGCGGGCCTTCGCGCCGGCGTCGCGGAAGCCGCTAGTCCCGGCCGCCACGCGACTGACGCCGGGTCCTTTCGGCCAGCCCGGGCAGATCTCGGATTGTCGGTCCGCCGCCACGCCGGCCGGTGAAGGTCCGCCATGGCCAAGGCTCAGCTCGCGCTTGCGTGCGCCGTTTGAGACGGCTCCTCGCGAGCCAATGGTTTCCAGAAATAAAGCTTAACATTTTTAGATTCGTTCACCAGGCCAAAGTCCTCGTTGAAACCTGTCCGCATCCCCATAGATGGTGAATGCGCAGTTTACTAAGACTAAACACCACGATTTAAAATCCGCGGAAGTATTCCTCGCTTCGACTCTGAAGAGAGGAAATCACTATGCGGATGTCCCCAGTGCTGGTGACGCCGTCTCGCCGGCCGACGTCTTCAATTCGAAGCATGCAGACGCTGGCGAAGATTGCCGCCCTGGGCGCCCTGCTGGCGCTCGGAGCATGCGCCAGCGTGCCGGCGCCCGCAGACGTCGGCCAGGTGGCCGCGCTCGCTGCCCGGCCGGATCTCGTGACGTTGGCTCCCGCGTCCGGCAGTATGTGGCGCGTAGGTGGTACACGGAAGGTCGGCGCCATCCTGCTGGGGGATGGGCCTGACGCGGTCCGACTCCGGATCCGCCCCAAGCTGCCGATCGAACGATTGCTGTTCCTCGCAGGGTACGCGGCCAAGC
>CBJNAS010000233.1:0-5552 GCA_966434565.1 uncultured Phenylobacterium sp. | reverse complement strand
CTGGTCCAGCGCGGCGGCCTGGTGCTGGCGCCCGGGCGCGCCGAGTTCATCCCGAGCTTCGCCTATGCCAACCGCGAGGTGCAGGGCCTGGCGCTGGCGCCGACGCCCGAAGGCATCCCCACCGTCGCCGACCAGCGGCTGCGCAACGACCAGCTGCGGGCGACCGCCGGCCTGCGGCTCGGCCTGCCCTGGGCCAGCCAGGTGGAGGTGCGCGTGCCCTACGCCTGGATCCGGCAGTCGCGCACCCTGGGCGAGGGCACGCATCTGGTGAACAACGACGCCGGGATCGGCGACGTCGAGCTCGCCCTCAGCCACGAGCTGTTCCGCGAGAAAGGCTGGCGGCCCGACCTGACGGGGGCGATCTCCTGGCGCTTCCCGACCGGGCGCAATCCGTTCCGCGCGGACGTGGCGGCGGTCGCCCCGGGGAACGGCGTGCACGAGGTGGGGGCGCGGCTCACGGCGCTGAAGAGCAGCGATCCCCTGGTCTTCTTCGCCACCCTGTCCTACGCCCATGACCTCCCGGCCCACGCGTCCGCGGGGACCATTCAGATGGGCGACGCGATCGGGCTCGACCTGGGGGCGGTGCTGGCGGTCAGCCCTGCGACCTCGGTGACCTTCGGCCTGTCGCAGGAGTTCCGCAGCCGCAGCCAGATCGACCGGCAGGGCGCGCCGGGGACCGACACGACCGCCTCGAGCCTGCAGATCGGTTTCGACCGGGTGCTGACGCCCCGGCTGCTGCTCGACGTGACCCTGGGCGTCGGCCTGACCCGCGACGCGCCCGACTACGCGCTGCAGGTCTCCTTGCCGTACCGCTTCCGCTGAAGCGGCCGCAGATCACGGCCGGCCGGTGCGAAACACCACGACCAGGGCGTGGACGGCGAACACCTGGGCGCTCCGGTGCAGGTCGATGACGGCGCCCGACCAGGCCGCCCACAGCAGCAGGGGCGCCAGACAGAGGCTCACCGGGGCCGGATCGCGCCAGAACTCGGGCGTGGTGACGTAGACCCGCGCGCCGGAGTGGCCGCCGACGGCGTAGACGCCACGCAACTGCCGCTCGCTCAGGGTCATCGCCCTAGAATAGCCGGCGGGGAGGATGGTTGCAGATCCGGCGGCGCTGCGCCGCTTCCCTGACGGGCAGGCGCCTGCAACTTGGGCAGCGCTCGTGAAATGGTCGCGCTCAGGGCGCCGCCGGCTCGACGCGATCGGCGACCGCCCGAATGGTCGTCTCAGGATCGACCGAGGGGGGCAGATGCAGGCGTTCACGCTCTATGGCCTGGACGAGAACGAACGGGCCGTGTCCGTCGAGATCCTCAGGGCGGAGGACGTCGAGCACGGCCCCCGGCAGCTCGCCCGGGAGCGCTTGAAGTCGTTCGTCGCGGTGGAGGTGTGGAGCGGCCCCGCCCGCCTCGTGCGCATGACCCAGCGGCGTACGCTGCAGTAGCGCCTCGCCCGCGGCACGAATCCTGTCGTGCGGTTCGCCGAACTCCGCTAACCCAGGGCGGATGGGTGGGCCAGAACGGCAAACATGCGCCTGCGGCTGAGCACGCGACTGCGCGAGGCGCGCGCCGCTGCGGCCTTCTGGCGGCGCGGCGGCCGCAGCGCTGAGGCGCTGCACGCCGGGCTCGTGCTGATCGAAGGCTTCCCGTCGTCGGCCGCGGGACTGCTGGCCGCGGCGGTCCACCCGCGGGAGATCGCACGCGTCCGCTCCCGGGTCGGCCCCCCCTGGATCCTGGAGGAGGGGCTGGCGGGCGGCGCCGTGGTGGTGCTGGTGTTGCGCGCGCCGCGCGAGACGGTGCTGGCGCTGGGCCGCAGTCCGTCGGACGCCGCCGCCGCGGGCGTTCCGTCCATCCCCGCCTTCGCCCTGCTGGCCTGGATCGGCTATCACCGCCGGGTGCGGCGCCTGGCGGGACGGGTGATCCTGGCGCCTCTCGAAAGCCTGCTCGGCGACCCGGCCGAGAGCCTGCGCCGGCTTGCGCAGGCCGCGCGCCTGGACCTGCAGGACCAGCTCGTCTACCAGCCCCGAGGCCTTCCCGAGGGCCCAAAAGCCCCGCTTCGCCTGGGCCTGGCAGGCTCGCTGCTGCTGGGCTGGGCCGAACGGCTGCACGGCGAGCTGTTCGCCGCGGCCATCCGCCAGGGCGTCTTCTTCGGCCCCGGCGGAGCGGACCCGCCGGAGCGCGCGGCCCGCGGCCTGGCTACGATGGCTTAGATCATATGACCGCGTGCGGGAATAAACGCACGCCCAGATCCGTTTTCAGTTGTGCATCTGGGAGCCTGGGAGCGGACCATGCGCGACCTCGTCGTGATCGTGGGCGCAGCAGCGCTCTGCCTTTGCGCTGCCGCTGCGGCGGCTCAACCGGTCGGCGGCGGTCTGGTCGGATCGATGCGCGACGTGGGCGGCTATGTGGGGCGGACGATGCGGCAGGTCGGCGACGCCGGGAGCGGCGTTGCGCCGAGCGGACGCGAGGCCAGCCGCGCCCACGCCCGCTCCCGGCGTGGCGCTCGCCGCGGGCGCGGCCGCGCCCCGGCCGCTCGACCTGAACTCTATGGAGCACCGGGAGGCGCACTATGAAGTACATGATCAGCTGGTATGAACGCTCGCAAGGCTCGGCCGCGGAGTACGAGGCCGCCCAGAAACGAATCCTCGACGTGTTCGGCCAATGGCGGGCGCCGGCCAATTTCAAGATCGAGCTGTTCGTGGTGCGCGTCGGCGACTGGGGCGGCTATATGCTGGCGGACTGCGACGATCCGACCACCGTCCACAAGGTCTGCTCCACCTTTCCGGCCTTCGAATTCCAGGCGCGGCCGGTGATCCCCGTCGAAGACGCCGTCCGGGTCGAACTGGAAGCCATCGCCTGGCGTGAGGGGCTGTGAAGGGAAGGCCGCGCGCACGGTTGGCAGGTCAAACTTCCGCCCTCGTTGGCCCGTCCTGTCGCGGCATGGGCGGCATCTACACCATCTCACTGCTGCGAAGCGGGCCGCATGCGGAATGGTCTCGCCTGATGCCGTTCAAGAGCGACGCTGCGGCGATCGCGGCCGCGCGGCGGATCGCCGGGGCGGAGGGGCGCAGATCCCCCGACCCGGTGTCGCTGATGGTCGGCCGCAGCGGCGATGACGGCGCGATCGACTGGCTCGGCGGCTGGGATTGCGACACCGGCGGCGCGCTCTCCTGGGACGAGATGGACGCCTAGAAGCTGTTGAACGCCCGCTCCGTCTCGGCGCGTGCCGACTGTTCGGCCGGCTGATCCAGACTGTCAGCGCGGCTTACGGAAGCGGTAGAGGAACTGGTCGGTCTTGCCACTGATCGAGGGGTCGAACACCAGCTTGTCGTGCGGATCCGCCGGGTTGGCGAAGATCGCGCTCTCGCCGTCGAACTGGAAGCCGGACTGCGCCACTTCCGCCTTGACCGCGGCGGGGTCGATCCGGTGGAGGGTCTCGGTCGCCGAGAGACCCGAGCCCGGCGCGGCGGCGTGGTCGAGCACCACATAGACGCCGCCCGGCTTCAGCGCGGCGAACACCTGCCGATTGAACGCCGCCACATCGGCCGGCCCCATGAACTCGTCGTGCAGGTCGTGATAGTTCTGGCGGATGAACACCGCGTCCAGCCCCTGCGGCAGGCCGAGCGCGTTCACCGGCGCCGAGATGACCTGGATGTTGTGGGCCGGCGCGGCGGCGGCGGTCGCGGTCATCAGCTGCAAGACCTCCGGATGCGCCTTCACCACCTCCGGCGGTCATCAGCTGCAAGACCTCCGGATGCGCCTTCACCACCTCCGCCGGCTCGACCGCGTAGAGCTGGCCCGTCGGCCCGACGGCGGCGCTGAACGCGCGGGCGAACCGGCCGGCGACGATGTCGGCGACCTTGTCGCCGGGCTTCACGCCGATGAAGGCGATCACGTCCTCTCGCTTCAGGGCCGGATCGGTCATGGCGTCGGCCGGCGGCTTGGGGGCTGGCGTCTGGCCGGGCGCCGATGCGACGCCCGCGCTCAGGGCCAGGGCCACCACCAGGCCCGTCAGTCGGAAATTCTTCACGTCACCCTCCCACAGCCGCGAGCCGAGGACGCGGCTCGAAGCGCCTTCCCGTCCTAACCTAAGACATAGGACTTCCGGAGGTCCCGACAAGTATGGTCAAGGCGGCCATCGCTCGCCGTCCGGATGCCCGGTTGCGCTTTCACCCTGGGGCGGCCCTGCGAAAGGCGCTACGCCTGTGTCGGGCATGCCCGGAACCGCCACGCCCCCTCAACTCTGGGCCCCCCAACTCTGGGCCCCTCAACTCTGGGCCCCTCAACTCTGGGCCCCTCAACTCTGGTTGGTGAGAAGCTTTTTCGCCATCTTCTCCTGATAAATGGCGCCGGCTCGGTCGACGCCTTCTATCGTTATGGCAAAAAGACCATCATCGCCCTTTCTGATCCATCCTTTTTCCTTCAGATACCAGAGATGAAAATCGAGTTCGTCATAGGTGCAGCCCGCCCGGCGCGCCATCGCAGCATTGCTGAGCCCTGCGCTCCTCACGTCAGCGCGACGTTTGACGTAAAGGATCGACAGTATATTGTTTTGAATGTCAAGATCCCGCCCGATGTCGTCGCTAACGATCACGTCGTCCGCCTTGCATCTGGATTTCAAATGGGAATTATATCTAACATCATACTCTGATCTTTTACTGGTGTCTTTAAGCGTGTCGTGGGCTTCGAGTACGGCGTCGAACCTGGATCTGTCGCCGGTTGCGTGATTGTCCGGGTGGTATCGCCGAGCAAGCTCGCGAAAGACACGCTCTATCGTCTCCGGGCTCGCGTTCGCGCTGATTTCCAGGACCTCGTAATAGTTCACGAAACTTGGATGTTCCATTTTATTGGACCATTCTGTTCAGGGCGAAAGCTTTGCCGGCCGCACCAATCCCATTTCATAGGCTGCGCAGGATGGGGCCTCACCAACGCACGCGCCTCCACCCGGCCCGCCTGCCATTTGCGCCTCCGCCGGCCGGGCGTCATCCGCGCCGGCCGGACGCTGCGGAGTCCCTAACCTCGTATACTCATGGCCAAGCTGGCCGAGCCCCCAACAATGGTCCGCATCATTTGAGGGGTTGAGGCCTCGAGAGTCCCCGCCCGGAATGCGCCATCGCCCGGGCGACATGCGGGGGTCGGTGGGCGG
Source organism: uncultured Phenylobacterium sp. (assembly GCA_966434565.1). Classification (GTDB taxonomy): domain Bacteria; phylum Pseudomonadota; class Alphaproteobacteria; order Caulobacterales; family Caulobacteraceae; genus Phenylobacterium. Next base: position 410 of record CBJNAS010000233.1, on the reverse strand, counting down.
TATCGGGGAGACGATGCTGAGCCGGAGGCCCCCGAACGAAGGGGTCAGCCCGAGCCTTCCCACGGGTGATCCCAGCCGTCCGCCCGGTCGAAGGCGGTGAGGACGTCCCAGGGTTCGTCCGGAGGATCGGCGCTGGCGGCCCGGCGGGCGCGCTCGGCGCGCTGGACGGAAAGCGCCCGCCGCTCGGCGCGGTAGGCGACGACCTGGGGCTCGGGATCTCCCGCCCCGGCGATGATCGCCTGCAGGCGGCCGATGCGCTCGCCGAGCGGCGCGTCGTCCGGCAGGCCGTCGTCGTCGCGCTCGCCATCGGAGTCACGCTCGCGAGGCCCGGCCTGGGGGGCAAAGGAAATGCGCGGGGGCGGGGGGGGGGGAAGAGGCGGAGGGGGGGGTGTGGTGGTCCTCTGGGTGGC
>CBJNAS010000232.1:0-5567 GCA_966434565.1 uncultured Phenylobacterium sp. | reverse complement strand
GGGTGGGGTTGGTGCGGTTTAGGGTGGAGAAATGAGAGTCTGCGAAGCCTTCCCAAAAGAGCTGGGCGCATATCTCGGCGACCACCGAGGCCGCGATCAGCCGGCGCGTGTCGGGATCCTTGTCCAGGCCCTCGAACAGGGCGCCCAGCCAGTCCGGCAGGCGCACGCCCATAGGGCCGGTCATCTTCTTCAGGCCCTTGAAGTTGGTCACCGGCATGATCCCCGGCGAGATCGGGATGGTGATCCCCGCCGCGCGCACCCGGTCCATGAAACGCAGGAAGGCCTCGCGGTCGAAGAAGAACTGGGTGATCGCCCGCGTCGCGCCGGCGTCGACCTTGGCCTTCAGCACCTCGATGTCATGCTCGATCGACGGGCTCTCGGGGTGAATCTGCGGATAGAGGCCGACGCTCACCTCGAAGGGCGCGACGGCGCGGATCGCCGTCGTCAGCTCGGTGGCGTTGTTGTAGCCGTCGGGCCGGGGCGTATAGCGCCCGCCGATCTGGCCGGGCGGGTCGCCGCGCAGGGCCACGATGTGGCGCACGCCGGCCTCCCAATAGTCGCGGATCACCTCGTCGACGTCCGCGCGCGAGGCCTCGACGCAGGTCAGGTGGGCGGCGGGCTTGAGGCCCGTCTCGCGCAGCATGCGCAGCACGGTGCGGTGCGTGCGGTCGCGCGTGGAGCCGCCCGCGCCATAGGTCACGGAGACGAAGCTGGGACCGAGCGGCTCCAGCCGGCGAATACAGTCCCAGAGGCTGGCTTCCGCCTCGGGCGTCTTCGGCGGCGAGAACTCGAAGGAGACCGTCGGGCGCGGCCGCCCGCCGAGGCCGGCGCGGGCCACGGGCCCGAAGGCGGATTTGGCTCCGCTCATGCGGCGCTCCTCTGGCTCTCTCGGCTTTGCGGTTCTCGGCCGCGCTCGGCGGTCCAGATCTTCACGGTCAGTCCATCCTTCTGCGCCGGCTCCAGGGCCTGGGCGCTCACGGTGGGGAAGCCGGCCTCGTCAAGCCAGCGCTTGATCTCCGCGTCGGAGAAGCCCAGCCGGCGGTGCTGGTGCTGCTCGCGCAGGAACTCCAGCCCGTGCGGGGCGAAGTCGACGATGATCAGCTTGCCCGGGTCGGAGACGATGCGACCGGCCTCGCGCAGGGCGGCGGCCGGGTCGGCGAGGTAGTGCAGCACCTGGTGGACGACGACCAAGTCGGCGCTGCCGTCCGGCAAGCGCGTGCCGAAGATGTCGCCGTGGCGCAACTCGCAGCGCGCCAGTCCCGCCTGGGCCACCTGGTTGCGGGCGATGTTCAGCATCTGCTGGGAGAGGTCGAGGCCGAGCGCCTGCTCCACCCGCGGCGCCAGCAGAGTCAGCATCCGCCCCGTGCCCGAGCCCAGGTCGACGAGGCGCCGGAAGGGACCGGGGCCGACGGCATCGAGGATCGCCTGCTCGACGTCGCTCTCGGCCACGTAGAGCGAGCGGATCTCGTCCCAGCGCGCGGCGTTGCGCGCGAAATATTCCGCGGCCTCTTCCGCGCGCTCGGCCTGGACCTGACCCAGGCGCTGGGCGTCCCTGGCCAGCACCGGGTCGGCTGGATCGATCCGGGAAAGCGTCTCGGCCACCAGCTCGGCGGCTTGCCCGCCGGCGGTGAGCCGGTAGAAGACCCAGGCCCCGTCGGGAAAGCGCTCGACGAGACCCGCTTCGGCGAGCAGCTTCAGGTGACGCGAGACGCGCGGCTGGCTCTGGTCGAGCACGCGGCAGAGCTCGAGGACCGCAAGCTCCTCGCGGGCGAGCAGCGCCAGGATGCGCAGGCGCGTGGACTCGCCCGCAGCGCGGAGCACGTCGACAGCCTGGCCCGCCGTGAGCTTCATGGGGCGCATAAAGATATCTTTATGTCTTTATGTCAAGCCGCCCTAGGCCTCGACTGGCACGGGGTTAAGCACCGGCTCGCCGGCCAGGAAGCGGCGGATATTCAGCACGGCCTGGTCCAGCAGGCGCGGGAGGATGTCGATGGTGCTCGAACCGGTGTGCGGCGTCAGCACGGCCTTGGGCACGTCCGCCCAGCGCTCCGCGGGCGAGGGCTCCTCGGCGAACACGTCGAGGCCGGCGCGGGCCAGTCGGCCCTCCTTCAGGGCCGCGATCAGGGCGTCCTCGTCGACAAGGGAGCCGCGGGCGACGTTGACGATCATGCCCAGCCGGCCGACCGCCTCGATCACCTCGCGCGAGATCAGGCCGCGGTTCTGCGCATTGGCGCGGCATGCCACCAGCAGGATGTCGCTCCAGGCGGCGAGCGCCAGCAGGCTCTCATTGCGGGGCCAAGATGCCTCGGGCTTGGGCCTGGGACCCCACCAGGCGACCTTCAGGCCGAAGGCTTCGGCGCGCCGGGCGCTGGCCGCGCCGATCGCGCCCAGGCCGACGACGCCGAATTTGCGGCCTTTCAGGCTGGGGCGGGCGGGCGCCTGCTGCTTGCCCAGCCAGCGGCCCTCGCGCACCAGCCGGTCGCCGGAGACGATGTTGCGCCAGCCGGCGATCATCAGGCCGATGGCGTGGTCGGCGACGTCGTCGGCGTTCAGGCCCGCGGCGTTGGTCACCTCGATCCCCCGCGCCCGGCACCAGGCCACGTCCACGCCGTCGTACCCGGCGCCCACGCAGGCGATCAGGCCGAGCCTCGGCAGGGTGTCGATGAAGTCGTTCGGCAACAAGATGTCGCCCGCGTGGGCGATGGCCCTGACCGCTCCGCGCTCGGCCTCCTCCAGTTGCCACGCCCGCGCGAGGCGCCAACCTTCTGCCTCGACCCGCGGCTCAAGACTTTCCAGCATGGGGTGGGAGAGCAGGACGGTGGGCGGCGGCTCGGCGAGCGACATGGGGAGCTCCTGACCGGCACGAGACCATCTGGCGGCGCCCGCGGCAAGCCGCCGCCGGTTCAGGACGCCTGAGCGACGACCGCCGTCTGTTCCGTCACACCATAGCGCTGCGCCTCCTTGCGGATTCCCGGCGCGAGCGCCTCAGCTGCGGCGATATCCGCCACCGAGCCCGCGGCGTCGCCCTTCTTCGCCTTCGCCAGGCCACGGCCATAGAGCGACCAGGGCAGCTTGGGCTGCAGCTTGAGCGCCTGGTCATAATCGGTGATGGCCAGATCGAGCTCGCCGCGGCGCAGATGGGCCAGGCCCCGGCTGTCGAGATAGGCCGCGAGGCGCTGGCCACGGCGTAGCGCCGCGTCGCAGTCGGCGACGGCTTTGTCGAGCTCGCGGCCCCACAGCGCCCGGGCCCAGCAGCGCCCATTCAGGACGTCGGGAAGGCGCGGGTCCTTCGGATACCGGGCGATCCAGTCGTCGTAATAGGCGATGGCGCGCTCGAACCGGCCCACATGCGAATACGCCGCGGCGATCTCGCCCGCGAGCTGGGGGTCGTCCGGCGCCTGCTTCGCGGCCCCCTGGAAATCCGCCTCCGCGCCATCGGCGTCTTTGGCCATGAGGCGCAGCTCGCCGCGAAGCAGCAGCGCGTCGACGAGGTGCGGGTCGAGCTTCAGCGCCTCGTCGAGGTCGGCCATGGCGAGCACCGGCTCGCTGGCCCGCAGCCGGACGCGCGCGCGCTCGGCATAGCGCCGCGGCTGCGTCGGCTCGAGCTTGATGGCCGCGCCCAGGTCGGCCTCGGCCCGCGCGAAATCTCCCCGCACGGCGGAAGCCGCGGCGCGCCGGCTGAGCGCGGCCGCGTCGAGCGCATTGTCCGGCGCAGGCGTGGGCGGAACCCCTGCCGCCGGCTCCGCAGGCCGGAGCTGGTGTTCGGCCTGCTGGAGGTCGCCGGGGTCGAGCTTGAACACGGGCCCGCCGTTATAGGTGAAATAGACCTTCCGCTGGGCATGGGAGATCAGCACCCGGTGCGAAAGGAAGAAATCGGCCCCGAGCAGCATGTCGGCGACGTCGAGCTCCTCGGCGGCGACGCGGATACGCGTGTTCTTGATCGTCTCCTGGCCGATCGCGAGGCTGTCGACCGGAACCATCCAGCTTTCCACGCCGCGCCATCCGATCCCGCGCATGACGCCGCCGGCGCGCACGCCGGGGCCGTTCAGGTCCAGGCCCAACCTCTTCGCCGTGCTGAGTTTCAGTCCCGAATTGGACGCGCCGGTGTCGAGCAGCACACGGATCGCATGACCGTTGATCGCCCCATCGCCGATGATCTGTGGCTGCTGCGGTGTCGTCGGCTCAAAGCGGATGACGTTGAGCGGCAAGTCCTTCGCCCAGTAAGCCAGGGGCGTGTCCCGACAGTCCTCGGCCGTCCACAGCCGGATCACGCCGTTCGCCAGGTCGTACTCGGTGTCGAAATGGCCCATCAGGTTCTGGCCGAGGTAGCCGTCCACCTCACGGTCGTAGCCATCGACGATCAAGAAGTCGGCCCGCCGAAGGGTCACGCCGCCAAGGACGAATGTCTTCGCCGAACCGAGATCGGGCGCCACCCGTCCCGTCGCGCCTTGCAGGTAGAAACCGGGCGGCAACATCTCGCGGTCGAGCTTCAGCTTCGCCGCCGCGGCCGAATTGAGGAGGCTGAAGAATGCGCCCGTGTCCGCGATCAGGGTCGCCGGCGCCCCGTTCACCTGCGTCTGGATCGTGGGTTGGAACCCGATCATGGTGACCGGGAGGTCCGCCACCTTCTGCAGCTTGCAGCTAGCCGCGGCCGGCGCAACTCCCGTCAAGATAAGTGCGATCGCGAGAAGAACCGCCCTGCCACCCATGGTCGCAAGGCTAGGATGGATTCCTTGACGGTGGAAGAGGCGCCTTCGGTGCTCAAGCCCGCGGCTGCGTCCCCTGCCCCGCGCCGCTCCCGCGGCCCGCCCCGGCGTGGCGGCCTTCGGCGAACTCCTCGATCATCTTGGCGCAGAAGGCCGGCAGGTCGTCCGGCTTGCGCGAGGTGACGAGGCCTTCATCGACCACCACCCGCTCGTCCACCCACTGGGCGCCCGCGTTGCGCAGGTCGGTCTTCAGCGAAGGCCAGGACGTCATGCGCCGGCCCTCCACGCCGCCCGCGTCGATCAGGGTCCAGGGCCCGTGGCAGATGGCGGCGATCGGCTTATCGGCCCGCACGAAGGCGCGGATGAAGTCGATCGCCTCGGGGATCAGGCGCAGCTGGTCGGGATTGATCACCCCGCCCGGCAGGACCAGGGCCTCGTAGTCTTCGGGACGGGCCCGGGCGAGCTCGCGGTCGACGCGCACCATCTGGCCCTTGTCGTGATGGTTGTAGCCCTGGATCTGGCCGGCGTGGGGGGCGACCACCTCGGCCTCGGCGCCCGCATGGCGCAGCGCTTCGAGCGGCTTTTCCAGCTCGACCTGCTCGAAGCCGTCCGTCGCCAGAACGGCCACCCTCTTGCCCTGCAGGCTCTGACTGGTCATGGCCAACCTCCTTGGGTTACCGCGCGGGGGCTACGGCGCGGCCGATTAACCCGGTGCGCTGCGGGGCGGTTCCGGCGGTGAAATCTGGCGCGCCGATACGCCGGCGACCTAATGTCGCCCAAGTCCCGGGGCTAAGTCCGGCAGCCCCCAAACGACGACCGTCCAAGGGAGATTCCCGGATGATCTCGACCGACGACGCCCCG